>CAZUID010000044.1:0-4995 GCA_964620985.1 uncultured Candidatus Saccharibacteria bacterium
ATCCTGTATCGCCCACAGGCATAAATGACTAAACTGCTTTAGTCATGTCAGGATGAGAAAGGAGTTTCGTTATTGATAAATCGAAACTCACCTGCCGACGTAGTCGGCGAATCCTGAGAGCCAACATTCATGAAAATACTTGCAATAGAAACTTCCTGCGACGACACAGGAGTAACAATACTAGAAGCAAAAGGTGGGCTTACGAAGCCTTCTTTTAAAATTTTGGCTGACTCTCTGGCGTCTCAGACAATCCACGCGGAGTACGGTGGAGTCTTCCCTGCTCTCGCAAAAAAGGAGCATACCAAGAACTTGCCGATACTTCTAGAGAAAGTTCTCAAAAAATCCAAGCTAAACAAGAAAACAAAACCAGTGGACCTCATCGCAGTGACCTACGGTCCTGGGCTCGAGCCGGCGCTCTGGACTGGGATAGTATTCGCTCAAGAACTCGCGAAGAAATGGGGCGTGCCAATAATCCCCGTCAACCACATGGAAGGCCATATATTCTCAGTCTTCGGGAAAAACAAAGGTACATTTACAATAAATAAAATTAAGTTCCCGTTACTCTCCCTACTAGTTTCTGGTGGACACACTGAACTCGTGGTAACTGATAAAAAATTGAAACACAAAATCATAGGAAGAACTCTCGATGACGCAGCGGGTGAAGCCTACGACAAAGTCGCACGCATGCTAGGCCTACCCTACCCAGGTGGCGCCCATATTTCCAAACTAGCTGAGTCTCAAAGAAAAATCTTGCGTTTAGAGAGACTTGGGAGCGCGACGGCGCGAGCACGAGGAATTTTTCAGCAGAAAAATATCCGTACTCTCGAAACGCAAGATTTTTCTTTCCCCCGCCCAATGCTTAAAAGCAAGAACTTAGACTTCTCTTTCTCAGGACTAAAGACCGCTGTGCTATATTTCCTAAAAGATAACCCAATTGCAGATAAATCTAAGGTCGCAATGGAATTCGAAAACGCAGTAGTCGACACACTGGTATATAAAACAAAGAAAGCAATCGAAGAACACAAGGCCGAAACTCTAATAGTCGGTGGTGGAGTTTCGGCCAACAAGCACCTAAAGCGAGAACTCAAGAAAATAACTAAAGGCAAAAACTTACTCACCCCTACCAAGGAACTCTCTCGCGATAACTCTATTATGATCGGGATGGCAGGCTACTTGAGATACAGCCAAAACAAGAAAAACACCATCAAACCCCAAAAGCTCAAGGCAAAGGGCGACCTAAAGCTCGGCTAGAAAACACTTATTTTTTGTGATATTATTGAGCTGTATGGACGAGAAGTTACTGAAACCTTACGACCCGAAAGCAACTGAAGATAAAATATACAAGCTCTGGGAAGAGAGCGGTTTTTTTAATCCTGACACCCTGCCTGCGCAGACAGGCCTGCCTGACGACAGAAAAGAAACTTTCACAATGATTATGCCTCCGGTTAACGCGAACGGCTCACTCCACGCAGGACACGGCCTAGTGATGACCATAGAAGACATAATGATCCGCTACAAGAGAATGCAAGGGTTTAAAACTCTCTGGCTCCCAGGACTCGACCATGCAGGATTCGAGACTCAAGTCGTCTATGAAAAGAAATTAGAGAAAGAAGGACGCACAAGGTTCGGCATGGACAGAGACGAACTGTATAAAGAAATTCTAGACTTCACCCTCACTAACTCCACCCACATAAAATCCCAAATCAGAAAGATGGGCGCATCTTGTGACTGGTCTCGAGAGAAATTTACTCTAGACCCTGACATAGTTAAAACTGTACACCAGACTTTCGACCGCATGTACAAAGACGACCTCATATATCGAGGCAACAGAATAGTGTCTTGGTGTTCGAAACATCAAACATCTTTCTCTGATCTAGAAATCAAAGATGAGGAACGCATAGAGAGTCTGTATTATTTAAAATACGGACCATTCACCATCGCTACGTCACGCCCTGAGACAAAATTTGGCGATAAATACGTAGTCATGCATCCGAAGGATGAACGCTACAAAGAATACACCAACGGCCAGAAAATAGAACTCGAATGGATCAACGGCCCACTCACTGCGACCGTAATCAAAGACGAAAGTGTCGAGATGGAATTCGGTACAGGGGTAATGACCATAACTCCGTGGCACGACAACGCCGACTTTGATATTGCAGAAAGACACAAACTAGAAAAGGAACAAATCATAGACGAGAACGGCAAGCTCCTCCCTATCGCAGGAGAATTCGCAGGCCTTCACATCAAGAAAGCACGACCGTTGATAATAGAGAAACTCCAGGCAAAAGGCTTAGTAGAAAAAATAGAAGAGGATTATAAGCACGTAGTCCGAACATGCTACAAGTGTGGCACTATCATCGAACCGCAAATCAAAAATCAGTGGTTCGTGAAGATGAAGCCTCTCGCAGAAAAAGCTTTAGCGAAAATAGAAGCAGAAGAAATAAAATACATCCCAGAACATTTCAAGAAAATAACTACCTACTGGCTAGAAAACATAATGGACTGGAACATCTCAAGACAAATAGTCTGGGGTATCCCCATCCCAGCGAAGCTCTGCACTAAGTGTGGACACGGCATGGCAGACCTAGAAAACAAAGTTACTAGCTGTGCGAAATGCGGTGGCGATGTGGTAAAAGACCAAGACACATTCGACACTTGGTTTTCTTCCGGACAGTGGCCATTTGCAACCCTAGGCTACCCAGACTCTAAGGACTTCAAAACATTCTACTCAACTGACGTCATGGAAACCGCAGGCGATATTATATTCTTCTGGGTATCTCGTATGATTATGCTTGGGCTTTATGTGACTGGCGAAATCCCATTTAAAAACGTATACCTGCACGGCATGGTGCTAGATGCTAAGGGACAAAAAATGAGTAAGAGTAAGGGCAACGTCATCGATCCAATAGTTCTCACAGAGAAGTATGGCACCGATGCCTTCCGTCTCGGCATGGTGGTAGGCAATACCCCTGGCACATCACTCGCACTCGCAGAAGATAGAATCAGAGGCTACGGGAAATTCGCAAACAAGATTTGGAACGCGACGAGGTTCGTCCTAGAACAGACCAAAGACTTCACCCCTGTACCCTATGATGAAGAAGATGCGAAGTCAGATGAGGAATTGAAAAACTTCGTTACGGAAATAACCAAAGAGATGGATGAGTTCAAATTCTACATCGTAGCTGAGAAAGCATATCATTATTTCTGGCACACCTTTGCAGATGTTATAATAGAAAGGTCGAAGAAAAAAATAATCGAAGGAAGAAATGCGGAATCTGCGAAGACTCTGCTGTTTGCTCACCTTACTACACTACTTACAGTGTTGCATCCCTTCATGCCTTTCGTCACAGAAGAAATCTGGTCAATGATACCTAATAGGAAAAATTTATTACTAGTAGAAAAATGGCCTAAATTTTAATGATAAATGAGCCGAAAATTCTAGCCATCTCTTTAGTCGCGGGAATTATTCCATCATTCTTGTGGTTGTGGTTTTGGCTTAAAGAAGACAGGAAAAGTCCTGAACCTAAGGGTCTACTCGCCATAGTCTTCATAATGGGTATGATAACTGTAATGTTCGTCCTACCAGTACAGAAACTCATAAGAGAAACCTTCGGCTCTGAATCTATGCAGTTAGTACTCTGGGCTAGTGCCGAAGAAGTAATCAAGTATCTAGCAGTGCTGATAATACTCCTAGGAACTTCACAAATAGACGAGCCTATCGACTGGCCTATATATATGATCACTTCTGCTTTAGGATTTGCGGCGCTTGAAAATGCACTTTTCTTACGAGAACCGTTTTCGTTAAACCAGACAGTAGTAGGTCTTCTCACCGGACAGCTTAGATTCTTGGGTTCTACCCTGCTACACACAGTAGCGAGTGGAATGGTGGGCATGATGCTTGGACTTTCGTTTCATCTGGAAGCTTGGAAACAGAAATTGTATTTAATTATGGGACTTGTTATAGCAATTACCTTGCATAGTGCCTTTAATTTTTTTATAATTAAAGATAACGGTAATGACTTTTTGAGAGTTTTCAGTTTCTTGTGGGTAGTAACAATAATCATCATGCTACTTTTCGAGAAACTAAGAAGAATGACTTAAATTTTAATAGATAATTTTTAACAAACATGAGTGCACAAAATAAAAAAATGGGATTTTGGGGAAGAATCACAGGAAGTATTAACGACGACGAAGTAGAAGAAGAATCCATCAAACTCCCAGTAAAAGGCGAGAAAAAAGATAAGGGCGCGTGGATGGAAGAAGAAGCCAGTGAAGCAGAACTCGCAGTAGACGTATACCAAACCCCTACTGAAATCGTCATCCAGACAATGGTCGCAGGAGTAAAGCCTGAAGATTTAGACCTAAGCATTGCTCGCGATGTTATCACAATACACGGCAAACGAGATGAGAACAAAAACATCGACGAAGATAATTATTTCACTCAAGAACTATACTGGGGTAAATTTTCCCGCACAATCCTTCTACCTCAAGAAGTAGAGCCAGAAGAAGCTGAAGCAACCGAAAGACACGGACTACTCACCATTAGACTCCAGAAAGTAGACAAAGGGAAAAAGAATACCATCAAGGTAAAGTCTATCTAGAGAAATATTTGTGTGCTCAGGCCCAGGATCGAACTGGGGACCCTTCCCTCTTCAGGGGAATGCTCTACCAACTGAGCTACCTGAGCGAATTTATATTTAAACAGAAATCTATTAAGGTTTCAAGTATTTGAGTGTCTCACCGGCATTCTTGTATAATGCCATTAGGTGGTCCACATAAGGCTGGATGAAGTAATATGCTCCAACTGCAGAACCTATGATGAATACCCAGTAAATAAGACTTATCACACGCTGAGTTCGCATGTGGCGACGTAGACCCTGCAATATCTTATTATTCTCTTCTACAAGAGCATAGGTGTCCTCTAATAACTTTTGGGATTGTGGATCCACGGTATATTTATATCACAATATTTAATAAAATAAAAGGTTTTTA
>CAZUID010000045.1:0-4858 GCA_964620985.1 uncultured Candidatus Saccharibacteria bacterium
AATTGGTCCTGCGCTTGATGCGTTCAGCTTCTAAGAGCTTGCCTTCCTTCTCAAACTTCTTGAGCTGAGCGGTGAGTTCAGATTTTATATTTTTCAAAGCGACTTTGAGTTTAGTATCCTCGGTGATGAAGTGCTTCGCTGGGAAAACAAATATACTATCCTGTTCAGCTAAAACCTGAGAAGATACTGGGTCGATTTTCAAAATTTTAGATATTGTGGTACCAGAAAGCTCTACTTGATACATGGTGGTTTCTGACACAGGCATGAATTCAACCTTAGGTCCAATAGAGCGAAACTGTGCGGGAGAAAGATCAGCGTTGGTTCTCTCAAAGTGAATCTCGATCAATCGCTTCATCAAGGTGTTGCGATCCATCTTCATACCAACTTCTAACTTTAGATTTACTTTCTCGTATTCTTTTGGGGAACCTAAACCATATATGCATGAAACCGATGCAACTATTATCACGTCAGGACGAGTAAGCAACGCCTGAGTTGAAGCATGGCGTAGTCTGTCTATCTCTTTGTTTATCTGCGCGTCCTTTTCGATATATGTATCTGATACTGGCATATACGCCTCAGGCTGATAATAGTCGTAATAAGATACGAAATAATGCACCGCGGAGTCCGGGAAAAATTCTCGAAACTCCTGAGCTAGCTGAGCAGCTAGGGTTTTGTTGTGGGCAATTACTAATGTCGGCTTATTGTATTTGGCTATAACGTTTGCCATAGTGAAAGTCTTACCTGTGCCAGTAGCACCAAGCAGGGTCTGCTTGTGCATACCTTTATCAAGTCCCTGCAAGAGCTTCGAAATAGCCTCGGGCTGATCTCCAGCAGGCTCAAACCCAGATTTTATTGTAAAAACACTATTGCCGAACATTCCTTAAACATAGCAAAATTACTGAGAAAAGCGAACCGGAATAGATATCTCGTCATCGAACTCGGGCAAACCAGATGGATTGTCTTTCTCTAGCACTAGGGTGCCAGTAGGGGTGGTGGGTATCTCAAATGTTAAAGTCACACTAAAAGGCACAAACTCTGTAGTCATCCACTCACCTTGCGCTTGGGCTGGCACAACCGCTAGCTCTTTACCGTTCGCATCATATAGTCGCACTGGGAAAGATGCTTCAAAATACCAATTGCCTCGGGCCTCACCTGTCACAACTAACGGACTACCAACTAAAGCACCAACTACAGGAGAAGAAACTTTGATAATATCTGCGTGACTTCCTAGCGGAGAGTCGCCACATTTTTCAAATTCACATTGTGGCCCAGTCCTGCTTACATAACTACCGTCTGGGCACATTTGCACATCCATAGCACAGAGCACTGTATCCTCTGAAACTTTTTTATCACCTTTAGAAATTAGATACACACCCCCACCAACAATAACCAAAATAAAAATAAGACTGAAAATAAATTTTTGCATTTACTGATTATATCATCAGAAAATCAACAAAGAGAAATTAGTATATCTGCTGAGATGCTATTTCAAAGACAACATCATACGCATTTATAACCAGATAGTAGGCAATACCTGAAGTAACAACGGTAAAAACAAAGAAAAATAGTAGGGTGTCGTTGAGGTGCCTGATGATCGCCATATGCTTGATATGTTAACACTTTATTAAATTTAAATAAACTGTTTTGCCCTACTTCGGCGTTGTTGGTATAATATAGGAACTATGGAGAATTTTAGATTTATATTAGGTTCAATCATCGCCATGATGGTTTTCGTATTGATTGGTTACTGGGCTGTCACCACAATGGAGCCAGGCAGTTTCCACGTTGATAAACAAAAACAAGAACAATTAGAAAAAGAAAATGCGGAGCTAGCGCAAGAAGTTGAAAAACTAAAAAGCGAAATTAGATTACTAGAAGAAGACAAGGAGCCTGTAACACCAGTAACCCCAAATCCTACCCCGACGACACCAACAACCCCTGCCCCAACAAAGCCAACAACACCCACCCCGACAACCACACTTTCAAAAACTCAAACGTTGATTAACGAATTACAAAAACTTGTCGACGATAACATCCAGATGAAAGTCGGATCCAAGGGCACTCGAGTTGGCACAGTTCAAAATTTCTTAAATCTATACAACGGCACAAGTAAAAGAGTGGACAACGACTACGGCAAGACTCTAAAGGCCGATGTCATGGCTTTCCAGAAGAAAGAAGGTCTAACCGCAGACGGCGAAGCCGGACCCACTACTTTCAAAAAGATGATCGCTTGGTTAGAAAAACAGTAGAGAAGGGGCGGAAAAACCGTAATATCACACTGTCTTTCTTGCTATAATTTCAGCTTTTATATTAATCATGGAACCACCATCCGGCTTCATCTGCTTAGCTTCACTTGGTTCTTCTCTATAACTAATTATTTCCCAGTCTTTATACAATTCGCGCATTTCTCCTAAAGCTGGGTAAAATCTACCTTGAGCATTGGGCGATCGAGCAAAGTCGCCCTCCACGGTAAAAGTCACTAAAGCATTTATCCCGCCCTTTTTAGTATGTTCTTTAATTGTTGAAATAAGTTTTTCTGCATCTTCTCTAGGGAAATGGTGAAACATAAATGTAGAGACAAGCATGTCAAAATCTCCAGTTATACCATCTCTGCTATCTCTAACTTCAGCGTTAAAATTAGTCAGACCTGATCCTTGTGCTTTACTGTTCATTGAATCAACCCCAACTTTTGAAATATCGAGCGCTGTAACTTTAAATCCTTTTTCTGCCAAAGCAAGAGCATTGCGTCCCTGGCCTGCTCCTAGCTCAATAACTGTTCCACCAGCAGGAATCATTTCAGAGGCCTCAAGAACGAAAAGTTCTGGCTTGCCACCACCAAACATTGCTGGATTTTCTTTATATGCCTGGTCATAGTGGTAAGCCAAGCTATCAGGTGCAGATTTTAGTTGCTCTTTTTTATCTAATCTTTCGTTCATAATTTTTTATAAATTCGAGCCCAATCTTAGTGAGTAATATAACATACTTATAAAAATAAAGTTAGAAATCTGGTGGTCAGGAATAATTTTGTTTTCGTCAAAGCAAAATTTTCACGACCCTGACTCGACCGTTTTGCCTGTTGGCAAAACATGTCTCCGTCCCGCACCACTAAAGAAAAAAGCCCCGCAGGGGGCTTTTATTCATTGTGGTGCGCCCAGAAGGGATCGAACCTTCGACCTTATCCTTAAAAGGGATCTGCTCTACCAGCTGAGCTATGGGCGCATGTTGTTAGATAATAACAGATTTCTACAAAGCTTCAAGTAGAAAACGTTCAAACGCTGCTTCGGCGTCTATTCCCTCCTTCCTGGCTTCTGGTAGAAGGTAGGATATTTTAGCCACGAAATTCTCCAATTCTTCGGGTTTAAATTTGGCAAAATTCTTTTTTAGAATCATGTCTTTGCCTTTCCAAAACAAAACTCCGATTAATTCCTCCATACCCACCCCAAGATCCACCGCCTGCCTAAAATAAATCCACAAATTTAATTTGTCTCTGTTGCCGAAAGCATTGGCTAATAGAAAATTATCAAATTTTTCCTTTTTTTCTTTTGAAAGCTCGAAAATATTTAGCTCAGCGCGAGATTTTTTGAAAGCGTCTAAAACAGCCTTTTTCACTTGTCCTTCTAGGAAAATAAACTGATTGCCTGATTTCTCCATCAACGGCAATTTACTTAAAACAAATTCTTGATTTTCCTCACGATCAAAAATATTCTCAAAAAATATTGCCATACTGCCGAAGAACAAGCTTTCGCTAGAGCAGAAGTTCTCTATCTGCGCTTGGTCAAAGTTGTTACGGTTCACGAAGAAACTCTCAGTCTTCCTGGAGACTGAATCAACGAATTTTTCGTAGCTAGCATATTTCTTTTTCGCATCGTCCCCCGCAAAGAGATATATCATGTCGAGCTCTGATCAAACTATAATTTTACCGATTTTTTATACTCTGCGTAGTGAGCACCATATCTAGCCTCTAATTCTTTCTCCTCCTGTCTTAAGAAAACAAACTTGGTAACCAAAGAAGCGATAGTGGTAAGAATTACCACAAATAATCCATTAGAGATGAAACCAAATCCAAGCAAAAGCATGTATAGTCCTAAGTGTGTTGGGCTACGGGTATAGGCATATGGCCCGCGGTAGAAAGTTTCTTTAGTAACGCCGTCTCGATGCATTGTTCTAGAAGTATATTGTGCCCAGAATATCAGTGCAGTTGCTAAGATAAGCATCAAAGCCCCTAGCGGTGCTAAAACTTCACTAGAAACTATCTTTATTTTAAACACAAGATCTAAAAGCACTCCTGCTAAAAAAGAAAAGAGATACAGGAAATACGAATGGGCCAGAATTCTATGAACCTTGTACTTATGTAAAGGGTCATCTTCGTGCCCACCACTAAAGTTATTATCGAGTTCTATGAGTTTTGCGTCGAGGTCATCCATGGGTGGATTATAGCACAAATAGAGCTATTTTACCTCCCCGAAATTGTTACCGAATCCAGAGTGAACCTCAAGCGGAATGTCAGTTTTGTAATGCAAAAACGATCTCTCTAAAACCCCCTCCATTGCGTCTTTGATTACTTTTTCTGCTTTTTCTAAAACTTCTTCTTTAACTTCATACACAAGCTCATCATGAATCTGTAAAATTAAATGCGCATCTTTTAACAATCCCGCTTTCTCTAAATCTTCTTCTGCATATCTGATAGCGAGCTTCACAATATCAGCCGTAGCTGTCCCCTGAATAGGAGCATTGATAGCAGTCCGCAATGCCATGCTTTTAAGAAATGGAATTCGGGAATTAATATTCGGGAACCATCGACGTCGCCCGAATAAAGTTAGCGTATAAGAATTTTTCATTGCAAATTCTTTCACACCCT
>CAZUID010000046.1:0-696 GCA_964620985.1 uncultured Candidatus Saccharibacteria bacterium
TCGAACAGGAGGCAGCAACGGAGGATACGGAGGTGGTTCACGTGGTGGACGCCGAGAATACTAATTTCTTAAATTAGATATTAAAACAAAAAATCGCTCGAGTTTCGGCTTGGGCGATTTTTTGTTTGCTCAAATCAAGTTTTTTTGGTATAGTTTTTTGACTGCGTCTGTAGTTCAGTGGTAGAACGCTGTCCTGACCCCAGTAGTAAAATTTGCGAGCGTAGTTCAGTGGTAGAACGCTGTCCTGATAAGACAGAGGTCGATGGTTCGATTCCATCCAGACGCACTATTTGCATCGTTTTAGTCTTTCGCATATAATACCTGAAAGCCTCAAGGGCGCATTTTTGGCTTTATTTTTGTGGACGAAGATAAGAAAAACTTAAAAGAAGCCTGGTGGAGGCAGGGTGTTACGCTTTTTTCAGAAGTTTCTTCTTGGATTGTTGGGCCGATTATATTAGCCCTTATCTTCGGCAAGATGCTTGACAACCATTACGGTACTAAGCCTTGGATATTCCTAGGTTTAACAGGATTAAGCTTCTTTGTTTCCTGCTACGGGATTTTTCGTATAGTTAGTAAATACATGAAGTCGTTAGAAAATACAGAAGATAGGAAGGAGGTTAAGAATGAATAATTTATGGCAGTAGAAAAACTTAAAGAAATAGAACATGAGGTTGAAATACAGGCAGAGGAAGGACA
>CAZUID010000046.1:706-4834 GCA_964620985.1 uncultured Candidatus Saccharibacteria bacterium
GCGACCCTTTTTGCGGAGCCAGTTTTTCATTTTGAAAATTTTACAGTAACCAATGCACTTCTAACGTCTTGGGTGGTGGTAGTGTTGATCATTATTCTATCGGCAATCCTAAGAGCGAAACTAAAAGAAGTGCCAGGAAAATTCCAGCATTTGTTTGAGATCGTTTTGGAAGGAGCGCTTTCTCTATGTGATCAGGTGACCAATAGCAGAGCTTTAACTCTGAGAATTTTCCCAGTAGCTATAACTGCTTTCTTTTTCATACTACTAAACAACTGGATGGGTATCATGCCGATAGGAGGATTTGGTCTTATTGAAAACACTTCACATGGTAAGGCATTTATACCGTATTTTCGTGGAGGTACGGCTGATATAAACACTACAATAGCGCTATCTGTGATGGCAGTGATAGGTGCCAACTTGTTCGGGATATTCTCTATCGGTATCTGGAAAACCTTTAATAAATATGTTAATATAAAGGCGCTCGGCGGGATATTTACCAAGGTAAAACACGATCCCACCGTGATTATCGTAGCCCCGATAACGTTTTTCGTCGGTTTGATCGAAATAGTTGGAGAATTTGCCAAGATAGCTTCGCTGTCTTTCCGTCTTTTTGGTAACGTTTTTGCTGGTGAAGTATTACTAGCTTCTATGGCGGCATTGATGGCTTATGTTGTGCCTATCCCATTTCTATTTTTAGAAATACTCGTAGGAGTTATTCAAGCTCTCATATTCTCAATATTGCTCGTGGTGTACTTTACGATTTCGGCAAGCGACCACGATGAACACGAAGAGCATGAAGCAAGTCACGAGGTAGCCCACGCTTAAAATATCAAAGCATACCTCTTTTGTATATGAAGAGTTCAGTCGTTCGTATATAAAAGAGATCTGCTCCCGAAGAGAAGATCATTATTATTAATTATGCCGTGTAAACGGAAAAAATTATGGAATTAGATTTTTTTGCAAAGGCCGGTGCTATCGCTTTAGGTGCTATCGCTCCAGCTATCGCTATCGGTATGATAGGTTCCAAAGCTATGGAATCAATCGGACGAAATCCTGAAGCAGCAGGTAAAATTCTTGTGCCTATGCTTTTGGCTTGTGCATTCGCAGAAGCTATCGCAATTTACGCACTTGTTATCGCATTCTCAATCTAGTAGCAATAGCTACTAGCTTCTCCTAGCTATCTTTTTAGTTGCGAGAAGCTAGTTGCTATGTCACTAGTAAATTTAAAATAAAATTATATTTATGGAGTCAATCATTGAAACATTTCACATAGATTGGAAAATAATTGTCGCTCAAGCAGTGAACTTCGCTGTGGTTTTTGTTGTTTTGTATATCTATGCACTCAAACCGCTAAGTAAGCTTATGGCAGAAAGAGGCGATAAGATCGCTAAAGGCATCGATGATGCGAAGACCAGTGCAGTAAGACTGAAAGAAGCAGAAACAATAAAAGAAGAAATGCTTACCAAGGCTCGTGCTGAAGCGCAGAATATTTTTATGACTGGCAAGAAAGAAGCTGAAACCAAGAAAGCCGAAATGATGGAAGAAGCAAAGGCCGAATTTGATAAAATCGTAAACAACGGTAAGAAAATTCTAGAAGCGGAAAAAGTGAAAATTCTAGAAGACGCAAAGAAAGAAATAGTTGCTTTGTCGATGGCTTCAGTTGAGAAAATACTTGGGCACAAGGCAGAAGGGCTTTTCGATGAGAAGGCTATTAAAGATTTGCACAATATATAAAAGATATGGCCATAACATCCAACAACACAATAGCGCATGCAATCTACGAAGTTACTAAAGGTAAAACTGGTAGTGAGCTTGCGGGTGCAATGGGGGATGTGATGAAATTTTTAGTAAGGAAGAGGTTGCTATCGAGATCATCCGGAATTATCACTTCTTTAGAAAAAATAATAAATAAAGAAGAGGGGATGCTAAAAGCGAAAGTTCTAAGCGCCAGAAAGTTAGATCACGATATAAAATCGCATATAATCCAAGATTTAGAAAAACGATATGGAGCCAAGAAAATAATCCTAGAAGAAGAAATAAATGAAAAATTACTAGGAGGAATAAAGATAGAGATAGGAGATGAGATTATAGACTTAACACTGAAAAATAAAATTAACAAATTACAAGAACACTTAACGAGAATCAAATGAGTAACCACATTGTAGACAACTTAAAAAAGGAAATAGAGAGCTTTACTTTAGCGAGCAAGATCGAAAAGGTAGGAAAGGTGGTAGAAGTTTTCGACGGCATCGCTAAGGTTACCGGGCTTGCAGATGTTCGTTCTTCTGAAATGGTTACTTTCGCGAATGGCGAGAGAGGTGTGGCGCTTAACCTTGAGGATGATATGGTTGGAGTCATTATTCTCGGAGATTTCTCTAAGATTAAAGAAGGTGATGAAGTTAAAGCTACTGGTAGAATTCTTGAAGTTCCGGTTTCAGATAAAATATTAGGCCGAGTAGTTAACTCTCTAGGTATGCCTATAGACGGCAAGGGTGCTATCGCAAGTGAGAAAACTTACCCTATTGAAAAAGTTGCACCTGGAGTTGTTACTCGTCAGGGAGTGGATCAGCCAGTTTCTACAGGTATTAAAGTTATTGACGCCATAATTCCAGTTGGCCGTGGTCAGCGTGAGCTTATAATCGGAGATCGTCAGACTGGTAAAACAGCTATCGCTATCGACACGATACTAAACCAGAAAGGTCAGAACATGATTTGTGTTTATGTATCTATCGGTCAAAAAGATTCTAAACTTCGAAAATTACAAGTTCGCCTAGAAGAAGGTGGTGCAATGGACTACACTGTTATCGTTTCAGCTGGAGCATCTCTACCTGCGCCGATGAGTTACATCGCTCCTTATACTGGCGTTGCTATTGCAGAATATTTCATGGATCAAGGTAAAGATGTTCTGATCGTTTACGATGATCTTTCTAAACACGCAGTTGCGTATCGAGAAATTTCTCTTCTTCTTCGCCGTCCACCAGGTCGTGAAGCGTACCCTGGAGATGTGTTTTACTTGCACTCAAGATTACTGGAGCGTGCTTGCCGAAGAAACAAGCAATACGGTGGAGGTTCTATTACAGCGCTTCCTATTATTGAAACTCAGGCAGGTGACATCTCAGCATACATTCCTACTAACGTTATTTCTATTACTGATGGGCAGATATTCCTAGAGACTGATTTATTCTACAAAGGTATTCGTCCTGCTATTAGTGTCGGCGCATCTGTGTCTCGCGTGGGTTCTTCTGCTCAAATAAAAGCTATGAAGAAAGTTGCAGGTACACTTAAGCTTGACCTAGCGCAGTATCGCGAACTTGAAGCGTTCGCTCAGTTCGGTTCAGACCTGGATGAAAGTACTAAGAAGCAACTTGAGAGAGGTAAGCGTTCTGTAGAAATGCTCAAGCAGTTGCAATATGCGCCTATTAAGACTGAACACCAAGTCGTTGCTCTTTATGCTTTGGTTAAGGGTTATATGGACGATGTAGCTGTTGAAAAAATCAAAGAATTCGAACAAGGACTGATTGATTATTCCGAAAATCACGCAAAGAAGTTCCATAAAGAAGTTCGAGAGACAAATATGTGGACAGATGCAGGCGAAGCAGAGCTTAAGAAAGCTATTGAAGATTTTAAATCTTCTTTTAAATAATTATTTATGGCAGGAACCAAAGAAATAAAAAGAAGAATAAAGAGTATCAAAAACACCAAGAAAATCACGAAAGCGATGGAATTGGTGGCGGCTTCTAAGATGAAGCGCGCAGTTTCTTCTACTTTGGCTTCTCGCTTGTACGCAGAATATTCTTGGCAGGTTCTAACATCCATCGCAAAAAATATTGAAGAAAATAAATCTCCACTATTTGAAGCCCGTGAAATAAAAAATATTCTATTGGTACTTATAACTTCTAATCGTGGACTTTGCGGAGCGTATAATGCGCAAATCATAAAGAAAGCTCTAGCGATGTTTAAAGAAAATACTAATGCCAATATCAATGTTATTGCGATAGGTAAAAGAGGGGATGCTGGTATGCGTAGAATCGGTCGCAATGTAGTTGCGACATTTGTCGAGCTTCCTGATAACATTGAGCTCTCGGATGTCTTGCCGATATCTAAGCTAGTGAACGATGAGTATATAAA
>CAZUID010000047.1:0-4808 GCA_964620985.1 uncultured Candidatus Saccharibacteria bacterium
TTTGAGAAGGAAGGCAAGCTCTTAGAAGCTGAACGCATCAAGCGCAGGACCAATTATGATTTGGCTATGATAAAAGAAGTAGGGTACTGCAGTGGTATAGAAAATTATTCTAGGCATTTATCTGGCAAGCGCGAAGGCGAAGCGCCTGAAACACTCCTCTCATATTTTCCGCATTTAAAAGATGGAACTGCGGACTTTCTGACTATTATCGATGAATCTCACGTGACCCTGCCACAGCTCAAAGGTATGTATGCAGGAGATGCATCACGCAAGAATACTCTAGTGGAGTATGGCTTTCGTCTGCCTTCCGCTAAGGACAATAGGCCTTTGAAATATGAAGAATTTGCAAAACGAATTGGTCCTGTGATTTACACTAGTGCAACTCCGAGCGATGAAGAGCGCGAGGAGGCTGAGCAAATAGTCGAGCAAATCATTCGGCCAACTGGGCTGGTAGATCCCGAGATAGCCATAAAGCCTGTAACTGAGAAGGGGCAGTACAAAGGCCAGATCCAAGACTTCATAATGGAAACAGAGAAGACTATCAAAAAAGGTTTCCGTGTTTTAGCCACAACTCTGACCAAGAAGATGGCCGAAGACCTGTCGACATACCTGAAAGACAAAAAGATAAAAGCAGAATATTTACATAGCGATATTAAAACAATAGAGAGAATTCAAATACTTACAGAATTTAGAAAAGGAAAATTCGATGTTCTAGTTGGGGTCAACCTCTTGCGAGAAGGACTCGACTTGCCAGAGGTGGCCCTAATTGGAATCTTGGATGCAGACAAAGAGGGATTCTTGCGTTCCGAAACTTCGCTAATACAGACCATCGGCCGTGCCGCACGTAACAGTGAGGGCAGGGTGGTGCTTTACGCTGACATTATGACTGGCTCTATGGAGCGAGCATTAGGGGAGACCAATCGTCGTCGAGATAAACAGTTAGCTTATAACAAAGCGCACGGCATAACTCCGAAGACAATACTGAAAAATATTAAAGACATAACCGAAGAGCTTGAGAGTGAACATGGTAAAGCGGTGAACGCAGAGCTTGCGCTCGATGTAGAAATATTTAAGAAAGCTTTTGTGAAAGATAAAAGCAATAAGGGCAAGAATGAATCTGACTCGATAAAGAACCTAGCACTTTCAGATGAAGAGCGTGAGAAATTTGTTTACGAAAAAATAATAAAACTAAAAGAGAAAGAAATGAACAAAGCAGTCAAAGAGCTCGATTTCGAAACTGCAGCAATATTGCGAGATGAGATAGTGGTGCTTAAAAATAGAATGGAGAAGAAGTAGGGAGCAGGGGACTTTCTCGGGTTTTTGTGCTATAATATAAGTATATAAATATTGATACACACCCCCTATTGCGTTGTATGAGTAAAAACGATAAAAACATAGATAAAATAACAATAAAAGGCGCCCGCACGCACAACCTCAAGAATATAAGCGTGGAGATGCCCCGTAATAAAATGGTAGTCATTACCGGGGTTTCTGGTAGTGGTAAGTCATCTTTGGCTTTCGACACTATATTTGCCGAAGGGCAGAGGCGTTACGTGGAGAGCCTCTCTTCTTATGCGAGACAGTTCCTAAACCAAATGCCCAAGCCGGATGTGGATGAGATCACAGGACTTTCTCCTGCAATTTCTATTGATCAGAAATCTCGCTCTAACAATCCGCGTTCAACTGTGGCGACTATTACTGAAATCTACGACTACCTGCGCGTGATGTATGCACGCATCGGGCATCCACATTGCCCAGAGTGTGGGGAGGAGATTAAGAAACTTTCGAATGAAGAAATATTAAATTTTATTCTTGAAAAGGTTTTGGTAAAGAAAAATCTCGCCGCTTTACCCGCAAGCGGGCTCCGACACGGACTCGGTTTTCCTTCACCAAAACCTAAAAGTAATGGTAAGCGTAAAGTTATGGGTGTGGAATGGGATGAAACTGAAATAATGATACTTTCACCTGTTGTGCGTGGACGCAAAGGGGAGTACTACCAGCTTCTTTATGATTTACTTGGCAAGGGTTTCGGCGAAGTGCGCCTAGATGGATCAATAAAGAAACTACGAGAGCAGATAACTCTTTCAAAGAACAAAGCACACAATATTGATGTGGTTGTAGATAGGTTTGCATTGCATGAGCTCACTGATGACAAAGAGGCAGGCCTGCCTGCGCAGGCAGGTAGAGCACGACTTGCGGAGGCTCTTGAGCGTGCGCTCATAGAATCTGACGGTTTAGTGCAGGTTAAAATAGGAGACGATGAATTTGTTATGTCGGCCAAGTTTGCTTGCAAGAATGATGGATTTTCTTTTCCCGAAGTTGAGCCGAGACTATTCTCATTCAACTCTCCTTATGGAGCATGCCCTGCGTGTAACGGCTTGGGTACCAAGTATTTCGGTGGTGAAGAATTATGTGATGCATGTAAGGGTGCGAGACTTAGGCCTGAGGCATTGAATGTTTTTATAAGTACAGGCCAGGTGAGAAAGAATATTTTAGATCTGTCATCTCTTTCTATTGCGGATGCGACAGACTTTTTCCAAAAATTAAAGCTCTCCGCGCAGGAGCGAGAAATTTCTTTACCAGTTGTTAAGGAAATAGAAGCACGACTACAGTTCATGCTAGATGTGGGGTTAGATTATCTTCAGCTATCTAGAAAGGCCAACACTCTCTCAGGCGGGGAGGCTCAGCGTATCCGTCTGGCTTCTCAGCTCGGTTCACGTCTCGTGGGAGCTCTGTATGTGCTGGATGAGCCAACGATAGGACTACATCAGCGTGACAATGATCGTTTGATAAAAACTCTGCTTAATCTACGCGACCTAGGCAATACTATTTTGGTTGTGGAGCACGATGAAGATACTATTTATGCATCTGACTATATCGTAGATATTGGGCCTAAAGCTGGGGTGCATGGTGGGCAGGTTGTTGTGTCTGGAGATTTAAGTGAACTTCTAACTGCAAAAAAGAATCCAAGTAATTCTAGGACTTTAGCGTATCTGCGCGGAGAAGCGAAGATTCCTGTGCCAGAAAAACGCAGAGATGCTAAGGGCACGCTTCGTATAACAGGCGGTAAGGTTTTCAATATTAAAAATTTAAACGTAGAAATACCACTAGGAGTGATGACGTCTATCACTGGAGTCTCTGGCTCTGGTAAGAGTTCTTTCATGTATGAAATTCTATACAAGAATCTTCAAGCAAGACTAGAGAGAAAATATCGCTCGGCGCAGACTTTCAACTGTGCGACTTTTACAGGAGCTGAGTATGTCTCACGAGTGATACTAATAGATCAGTCTCCGATAGGGCGTACGCCTAGGTCAAACCTTGTTACTTATACGGGGGCCTTCTCACACATACGAGATCTCTTTGCCGCTACTGAAGAAGCGAGGTTGCGTGGTTGGAAGATTAACCGATTTTCTTTCAATGTTAAGGGTGGGCGCTGTGAAGCTTGCGAAGGTAACGGCGAGATTGCGGTTGAAATGCATTTCTTGCCGACTGTGTACGTAACCTGTGACGTCTGCCAGGGTAAGCGTTTCGATAAAGAAACTCTAACTGTAAAATACAAAAAGAAAAATATTTACGAAGTTTTGAAAATGACTGTCGAGGAGGGGCTAACATTCTTCAAAGATATTCCTGCGATTGCAGATAGACTTGAAACATTAATGGATGTGGGGCTTGGGTATTTAGAGCTTGGACAGCCTGCGACAACTCTTTCTGGTGGAGAGGCTCAAAGAGTGAAAATTTCTAGTGAGCTCTATCGTCCACATTTAGAGAAAACCATATATCTTCTAGATGAGCCGACTGTGGGATTGCATTATGACGACGTGCAGAAGCTTCTTGAGGTGTTAAATAAGCTTGTGGTTAAAGGTAATACCGTAGTATTGATCGAGCACAATCTAGACGTAGTTAAGAGTTCAGACTACCTTGTGGACTTCGGACCAGAAGGAGGAGTAGAGGGCGGGAATCTAGTTGCTAAAGGTACCCCTGAAGAAGTTGCTGGTAATAGCAAAAGCTACACAGGAAAATATTTGAAAAAAGTTTTGAGAAAATAAAACTTGTCCCGTACTAAAATTTTGAGTACAGGGCATGGTCAATATTAATAATTTAAAATTTTTAGTACTGGGATGAAATCTTCCGATTTGAAAAAACTTAAAATTCCAAGCAAGCCCGGGGTGTATTTCTGGAAGAAGGGTAGAGATATTCTCTATGTCGGTAAAGCTACAGAGCTTAAAAGTCGTGTGAAAAGTTATTTCAGTAAAGACCTTATTGAGACCCGAGGGCCCGTGATTTTGGACATGGTTTTCAAGTCCGACAATATAAAGTGGCTAGAGACTGATAGCGTGCTTGAGGCATTGATACTAGAAGCCGAACTTATAAAAAGGTACCAGCCTAAATACAACACTAAAGAAAAGTCAGACAAAAGCTTTAACTATGTTGGTATTACTCGTGATGAGTTACCCCGGGTGGTGCTTGTCAGAGGCAAAGAGCTGCAAGAGAGCGAGAATTTTTCGCGCTTAACCCTTCCTCGAGTACGAGGCGGGACCTACACGACAAAAAATTCTCGCTCTCTTTACGCTAACACTTATGGCCCTTATCCTCACGGGGCTCAGCTAAAAGAAGCGTTGAAGATTATCCGCAGGATTTTCCCGTTCTTAGATGACAAGAGCAAGAACTATGAAGAATTCTACCGACAGATAAATCTAGTCCCGGACCTTGAAGATACTAAAATGTATAAAGAAAATATTAAAAACATTAATTTATTTTTTCAAGGCAAGAAAAAGAAAATTCTACAGAATTTGAAAAAAGATATGGCT
>CAZUID010000048.1:0-2119 GCA_964620985.1 uncultured Candidatus Saccharibacteria bacterium
TCGTGAGGTTTAAAGCATTTAAGGCAAAGTTACTTGCCGCCCAGGCACTTGTGGTCTCTCTCGTTCTCCTTGTGGGATCTCTTGCATTCTTTGAGACCTCTCGTGTCGGAGATGTGATTGTGGGGATCACCTTTGTCCTTGCATGCATCGGCGGATACTTCCTGGTTCGAAGTGTGAAGAAGGAGGTTAAACAACGAGAGCAGCTCGAAGAGCTCACTCAAAAACTTGAAGCAGCAAACGAGCGTCTCAAGGAGCTGGACAAGATGAAGTCAGAATTCGTCTCGATTGCTTCGCACCAGTTACGTAGTCCGATTACTGCAATTCGCGGTTACATCTCAATGCTCACAGAAGGCTCTTACGGTAAATTCCCTGACAAGGCGCGTGAAATTCTTGATCGTGTCGCTGAATCAAGTAAGTTCATGGCATCTTCGATTGAAGATTATCTCAACGTCTCACGCATTGAAGCGGGGAACATGAAGTATGAGTTGAGCGATTTCAATCTCAAAGAACAAGCTGAGCGAGTAACAGATGAACTTCGACAAGTCGCACTTAAAAAAGGTCTAGTATTACTTTTCCGTTCTGACGTGAAGGGAAGTGCTATGGTGCATGCTGATATCGGCAAGACTCGTCAGGTGATCATGAACTTCGTTGATAACTCCATTAAATACACACCGAAGGGAACCATCACAGTCATTGCGCACGATGATCCAAGCAAGAAGAAGATGTGGGTCACCATTCACGATACTGGTATCGGTATGAGCAAAGAGACACTCGCTGAGGTATTCGATAAGTTTGTTCGGGCAAAGAATGCAAATCAGGTCAATGTGACTGGTACCGGCCTTGGTCTCTATGTTGCAAAGAAGATGGCTGGTGGCATGGGTGGCAAGGTGTGGGCTGAATCAGAAGGGGAAGGCAAAGGCTCTTCGTTCTACATCGAATTCCCAGAGTTGCCAGGAAACCCAAGTAAATAGAGGTCTGTCTTTCACTTCAGTTGCTTCTCCGTAAGCTAATGAAAAAAGCTATTTTATTTCGCATCAAAGAAGGGAAGAAAGAACAGTGGTACGCCTGGTGCGCTGAGCTTGCGGATGTCCTTAGAGAGGAAGCAATAAGAACCCTTAAAGAAGAAAAAGTTTCGCACGAGCTTGCGCTAGGATTTTCTCTTGAAAATACTGATTACGTTGTTGGCTATATGGAAGGGGAATGCCTGCCTGCCAATATGGATCGGGAGATAAACCAGCGACACAAAGAGATGCGAGAAGAATGTCTCGAACGCGTGAGGGACGCTACAGTGCTATACGATCTAAAGCGAGAAGAAATATAAAAATAAAAAGAGGACAGAACGCAATGTTCTGTCCTCTTTGCGGCACAGGCCGTCACCGCGGATTGCAGCGTTTGCAGAACTGGCAGTAGCCATGTCCGGAGCCGGAATGGCTCTTGGTGCCGCAGGGGCCCGAGTGATTGCAACCGGGGCCGTATTGGAGCGGACGTGGATTGGAACTGCAGAGCAGCAGGGGATAGTTCTTCAACATCTCAAGGTACTCCTTTTGGGGTGTATGGAAAAGCATCATACTAACCCCATGTAGTATGACTATTACTACTATATAACTAAAATATCATATGTCAATACATGAGGTTTCGCTCGATGGTCTCAGTGTAGTGCTAATATTTATATACATTTCATGTGCGCATTGAATTTTTTTGAATCAAAAGGTGGCACCCTTCTAGATCTTGCTCAAAAAGAGAACTTTAAGTACATAGACACAAAGACAATTTCTAGTCTTGTTACATTTCTTAAGAACTCAAAAAAAAATCTTAAACGAAGAACTCGACGAAATTTTTGGAAACAATATAAATTATCAAAATCAATACGTCAGGCTCGATCGATGGGCGAGACTTCAGAAGAAACCATAGCTTATTCATATGATAGAGAATATGAAAGGGGGGATGCCCTATACGGGTATACTTCTATCATTCTTTCAACGGAGGGTTTTAAGTTAGTGACAGGGCGTAACAATGGTTCTGTTTCTCATTTCCAGATCATCGATGTAGGTGCAGGGAGCAATGAATTTCTGCGTTTTTGTAATGACGATCTGGGTGTACCTGCAGCACAGCTATACGG
>CAZUID010000048.1:2129-4802 GCA_964620985.1 uncultured Candidatus Saccharibacteria bacterium
AGTTCGGCCAGTAAACAGCTTATTGAAGCAGATGGATTTAAGGGGTATATAGGCAGACTCGAGAAACTTGATCTCTCCCGGGAATTTTTCGATATCGTGTACTTGAGTTATTTCATAGACTACGACACAGATCAGGCCGCAACTTTCAGTGCGGCGATCGATATAACAAAACCTGGCGGGACTATAGTGCTTGAAGGACTTTTTCCAGTACGTCCCTTCGCCCTTTCAGAAAAGGACGCGGATTCTTTGTCTTTTGTAACAGAGGGGAAAACCGCACACGAAGACATTCGTCTTGTTATGGAATCATTTCGAGTGCTGGGCAGAGATAAAGGAAAAAGAGTTTCACTGAAGCAGGTAGTTAAAACCCATCGTTTTGTTCGTAGTCATTACGGATTTAACCGATTACCTTCTTATTTTCTTACCTTCTCAGTTTCCGAGTAGCTTACTCTCATTTTTTATTTACTCAGACTCTTGAGGACACGGGTGTAGAGTTCTTCAACGATTTTCTCTTGGGCTTTTCCTGAGCGTGCGTAATGGTCGAGACCGGGGGCTGCGTTTATTTCAAGAATGTGGAAGTTCTTGGGCTTGTCAGAAATATCTCCATCGATCATAAGATCAACACCGCAGATACGAAGCCCCATATCTTTCGTAAGCTGGATTGCTAGTTTCTTAAATCCAGGATGTACGCGATTGGTTACGTCGATGGATTCTCCACCCGTTGAAAGATTTGCATTGTCGAGCAGTTGGAAGTGTTCACCTTTCTTGAGTATGGAATTAAAGGTCAGGCCTCCTCGCGCGAGTTTTTCCTTAATACGCGGGTCGTTTGCTGGTATCTGTGTATCTCGTTTCTCTTTCTTAAATTTTCTATCTTTGCGAGAGAGGAGTGTAGCGACGGTGCTTTTCCCGTCACCCATCACGGCGAGCGGTATACGTGTGTATGCAGAAATAATCTGGTTATCAAGCACTACGAGACGATAGTCATTTCCCGGAACTGGCTGTTCAACAATCATAATACGATCGCTTTTGAATACGGCTCGTGCAGCACGATAGAACTCACGTTTGTTGTGGACGAACGCAACGTCTCTTCCTTGGCTGCCGCTGTTAGGTTTCACAACAACAGGGAAGCCGATACGGACGGCATGCGCGTGCGCCGCATCAATGCCACGATTCTTTGCGTGGATGCGCTGTGCCCATTCGGTACTAAAAAAAGTCTTGCTGTTTGGAATCACTGGATACCCAAGTTTTTCCATGAAGAAATTGGCGTAGTCCTTGTCCTTTGCAATATCTGCGGCACCTACAGGGTTGAGATCAAGGGTGTTGTACCTAAAGTACGAGTGTTTGCCGTTCTTGAAGGTGATTTGGCCGGCGATGCCCCATTCTGGCTCAAGAAGTACCTGCGCACCTATTGTGGGTGCGATTTTGGCAAGGAGGGAACCGAGCATGTGGGACTCTTTCTTCTTTCGTGGTTTTGCCATGTGTCCGCTAAGAGTAGGGGAAAGCACCATCGAGGGCAAGTTTTATGCCAATTCGCTTAATGGCAGGAAATGGCCATTTTTGCTACTATCGTACGTATGAAAAAGAAACGCCTGCTCACCGGACTGCAACCTTCAGGAACGCTCCATATTGGTAATTACTTTGGCGTCCTTAAACCGTTTGCTGATTCGTATACCGATTACGACAGCATGCTTATGGTCGCTGACCTCCATGCCCTCACTACAAGCAGGGAACCCGCTGTACTCCGACAGAACATCATCGATATCGTAAAAGACTATCTGGCTGCAGGTATCGATCCAGAGAGAGCGATTCTGTTCCGACAGTCTGATGTGCCTGAACATACCGAACTTGCGTGGATGTTTGAGTGTTTGGTGACGGTGCCATTTTTGACGCAGGCACATGCGTACAAAGACAAGGTAGCAAAAGGTCTTGAAGCGAATGCGGGACTCTTCAACTATCCGATGCTTATGGCAGCAGATATTCTGCTTTATAACACTGAGGTTGTGCCAGTAGGGGAAGACCAGCGACAGCATGTGGAATATGCGCGCGAAGCGGTCACTAAGTTCAATAATGCGTACGGCGAAACATTTGATGCACCACAGGAGAAGATATTCGCTGGTGTTGGTGTGATTCCTGGTACAGACGGACAAAAGATGTCGAAGAGTTACAAGAACACCATTCCACTCTTTGGTTCAACAGAAGAAATTAAAAAAGCGGTTATGAGTATCGTTACCGACTCATCAGGTGAGCATCCAAAACACGTACATGCGCTTCATAGACTCTTTAGGACCGAGCCAGAACTCGTAGGTCTTTATGAACAACATGCCGGAAGGTACAAAGACTTGAAAGAAGCATTGGCCGCTGACATTGATGCGTTTGTAGCACCAATGCGTGAGAAGCGTGAACAGATTACCGATGCAGATGTAATTCGTGTACTCATGGTTGGCGCTGAAAAGGCTCGCGAACGAGCGGCATCTAAGATGGCAGAAGTTCGAAAAAAGATCGGTCTCGCTCTCTAATTCTCGTAGGTGTAATGAATATCAACTGGGAAAAATATATTGAAAAGACTAAAGAGTATCCGCCTCGGGAGTTACTGAAGGATGCGCTTGCACATGTAGCACATAAAGGTACCGCTCTTGATCTTGGGGCGGGTGCGCTCATGGATTCAAAATATTTGCT
>CAZUID010000049.1:0-4473 GCA_964620985.1 uncultured Candidatus Saccharibacteria bacterium
TCCAAGAATTAAAGCCAGATGTAAGGTTTGTTGGTGCGGATCACCAAGGTAAACCCTTCACTGGGGACGATTTACCAATTCCTGTGATATTCAACAGCAGGGAACACAAGTTTAGTAGTAGTAGCCTAAGAGAGCGAATAAAAAACAGTTAGAGATTTTATGGCTATAATTGTCTAGGCATACTTTAAATGTTATATTTAGATATAGCATTTAAAAATATGGACAATATTTTAGCGACTCGTTCTCACAAAGAAATGTTAGATGTGTTAATGGACCCAAACTCTAAAGGGCCCAATGTTCACTATTTCATGATTCGTGGAGGCAGTGACAAGAAAAATATAACTGTTTGGGAAAGTGGAACTGTTGGTGGAGAATTTATAAAAACTTATGGCCACTATCATGTCAGTGATTTCCTTGAAACCTACACGATACTTTCAGGAGAGGGAATTATACTGCTACAAGAAAGAAAGCTGGATGCAGACGGTAGGCCGATTGATGATGAAGTAAATTATGTCAAAGCTATTTTTGTAAAAGCTGGAAGCGTAGTACCCATACCAACTACCGCTGGTCACTTAGGGGTAAACATCGGGAAAACTTGGTTTGTGACTGAAGACAACAGCCCGATAGCCCCACCGAACGCAAAAGAAATATCCTGGCCCACTCATGCTGATTATGAACCTGTAAGAAAAATGCAGGGTTTTGCTTACTATGTTGTGGAAGAAAACGGCAAACCAACTTTTGTTAAAAACCCTAAATATAAAAATTTACCGGAAATAATCATAGAGCATATATAAATTTATGAAAATATTTTCTACAAAACAGAGTGCGTTAAAAATTTTATTTGTAGGCTCAGAAGTTGCACCATTTGTTAAAGTCGGGGGATTGGGCGAAGTACTTTATGCACTACCAAAAGCATTAACAGAACTAGGTCACGACGTGAGAACCATGACTCCGAAATACTCATCAATTGATGAAGCAGAATTTCCGATGGAGTACGTAGTAGAAGGAATTCAAATACCAAACTTTGGTTCAAGCATCGGATCAATATGTAATGTTAAGAAATACAGCAACGGTGCAGTATCTACTAGTTATTTTCTAGAAAACCGGGAATACTATGAGAAAAGAGGGAGCGTATATGGTTATGACGATGACCCGTCTCGCTGGGCGTTACTATCTAGAGGTGCACTAGAATTCCTACGTCACCCGCAAAATGACTGGCATCCAGATGTCATAGTAGCCAACGATTGGCAGGGAGGACTTATCCCGAACTACATAAAAACTGAATATGCTAAGGACCCGATAATTTCTAAAATTTCTTGCGTGCTGATAATTCACAATATTCACTACCAGAGCAACTTTGATCACAAATACGTAAGCGAGCTTGATTACGACGACGGACAATCCTCAATACCACCGATAGCTGACCCTAGAATGGCAAAACTTAATTTCATGCGCCGTGGCATACGCTATGCTGATGTTATTAGCACCGTATCACCATCCTATGCGCGAGAAATAACCACCCCAGAATACGGCGAACTCCTAGATCCATTGCTACAAGAAAGACGCTCAAGACTATTTGGAATTCTAAACGGAATAAATTACGAGAATTACAATCCATCAAATAATCCATACGTGGAATTCAAATACGACTCTAGGCATTTAGGTGAACGTGCAAAAAATAAAAAAGTCTTGCAACAGAAGTTTAATCTCCCTGAAGACAAGGACGCTTTCGTGGTGGGTATAGTATCGAGGATGTCAGAGCAGAAGGGCTTAGACTTAGTGGCTGACTCAATAGAGCCACTTTTGAAAAATTTAAACATGCAGTTAGTGGTCTTAGGCACAGGAGAGCCTCGCTTTATATCTTTCTTTGGCGAATTAGATAAAAAGTACAACACTGTGGCAACCCATTTATCTTTCGACAATCTTCTCCCACACACCATATATGCTGGAGCAGATGTGATGCTTATACCATCTCGCTTCGAACCATGCGGACTAACTCAAATGGAAGCAATGCGATATGGCGCGATACCAATAGTGAGAAAAATAGGTGGACTTGCGGATAGCGTCACCGATCATACCTCAGACAAAGAGCCGGGAACTGGATTCGTATTTGAAGAATACGACAAGTATGCATTTCTAACAGCCCTTGTGCGTGCTTATGAGGTCCATAAATATCCAAAGATATGGCATGAGATCCAGCGACGCGCAATGAAAGAGAATTTTTCATGGGAAAAATCAGCAGAAGAATACGAAAAATTATTCCAGAAAGCAATTAATCAATTCAATTCCTAAAAAATAAATATGAAATGGGCAAACTTCTTACATTTTTACCAACCAGTTAATCAACAACCGGACATACTGGAAGCTATCGTAGCGCAAAGCTATCGACCAATAATCGACGGCATAAAACAAAACAAAGAAGTTCAACTATCTGTAAACATAAACGGTGCTCTATTCGAACTTCTACACAAATACGAACACAACGACATCATTAAAGACATAAAAGACCTAGTAGACGAGGGCAGGCTAGAGATTACAGGCTCAGCCAAGTATCACGCTTTACTACCATTGCTTTCTGATGATGAAATCAAAAGGCAAATTACACTAAATACCGAAACTTTAAAACGTTTCCTAGGTGAATATTCGCCGAATGGGTTTTTTGCACCAGAGATGGCTTACGATGAAAGAATCGGCAAAATCCTAAACGAGCTTGGTTTTAAATGGATAATTTTAGATGAAATTTCCTGTGGTGGACAAGTCGGCCAAATAGACTACAGCCAGATATACAAGTTAAAGGATACAAACATGGAAGTTTTCTTCCGAAGTCGTAGACTTAGTAACTTGATAATGAGTGCTGTGGTTAGATCAAGCGACACTTTGCATGAAGCAATGAAGGATGATTTAGCAACGGGCAACTACATAGTCACAGCAATGGATGCTGAAACTTTCGGTCACCACAGACCAGGCCTTGAGAAAATGCTTTTTGAAGTTTTCAAAACCAAAGAATTTGAATTGATCAAAATTTCTGATGTTAAAGAATTTTACAAAGAAGAAAAAGAAATCGCTCCAACGAAGGCAACTTGGGCTTCAAGCAAGGAAGATATTGAGAACGGAATTCAGTTTTTGTCTTGGAATGATCCCGAAAATATAATCCACAAGTGGCAGTGGGGACTCACGGGGCTTGTGTTACAAGAAGTTTATAAAATGGATAAATCTCATCCCCGTTACGAACTCGTGCGGGAAAAAATGGATATGTCTCTAGCCTCAGACCATTTCTGGTGGGGGTCAGCGAAACCTTGGTGGAGTCTAGAAATGATAGAATATGGCGCTTACAACTTACTCGACACTCTTAGGCATGTCCCAGAAGTAAAGAAGGAGACCATTGAGGAAGGGCGAGACTTTTATGAAAAAATTATTTCAACCGCTTTCAATTGGCAACGCACTGGTAAAATAAGAATGATGATGCAGTCTCAAAAAGATATCATGCGAATACCTTTTAAAGACCGTACAGTAGGGAAAGGTGGAGCTGAAGAGGGGGTTTATCATGCTTTTATGGATATGATGAAAAACCTAGAGAAAGAAGCAGTTGAAAAACACGAATACGAGAAAGCCATCCTTTGGCGGGACGCAATGTTTAAATTGGAAAATAAATTAGATATTTATGATACGATTAATGCAATAGACTTATTAAGAGTAGAAATACCACACAAAGATGTTGAATCAACTATTGAAAAATATAAAGCAAAGTATTACGAAATTCGTGGCGGGCAACCAGAACAGCGAGGGGGATAAAGGGGAACATTTAAAATGGTTTTCCAAATTTAAAGAAAGTGACGAATATTTAGCATTCACTAAACACCCAGTGGCGTATTTCTCCGCAGAATACGCACTTGATTCTGATTTACCTACATATGCTGGAGGCTTGGGGATATTGGCAGGGGACTATATCCGGGAAACAGCAATGCAGGATTTCCCCCTAATTGCAGTTGGAATACGCTATCAAAAAGCACAGAGCAACCTCTCCTTAACAGAATCCAATCACAAGCTACAGAGAGTGTTGGATGAAAATGGCCAAGAAATAGTTGTGTCTTTACCCATGGAAAACAGAATGATATCTGTTAAGGCTTGGCTATGGCAAGAGGGTAAGGCAAAAGTTTACCTTCTAGACACTGACGTCGCAGAAAACTCACCAGAGGATAGAGAAATTACTAAATTCCTATATGCAGAGAATCGCGACACCAGACTAAAGCAAGAAATAATTTTGGGCATCTGTGGCTTTCGACTACTAGCCCAACTAGGCATCCACGCATCGGTGTATCACCTAAACGAAGGACACTCTGCATTCTTGGCTCTTGAGCTGGTAAGACACGAAATGGAGCACCAGCGTGCAAGCTTCGAGGATGCCTGCACTTACGCGCGCAAGCACATAGTCTTCACGAACCACACCCTAGTAGCTGCAGGACAAGAACAATT
>CAZUID010000050.1:0-4473 GCA_964620985.1 uncultured Candidatus Saccharibacteria bacterium
TGCAGGCGCTTTGTTTGTCTATATGTTCACTCTGGTGCAAAACCGTTGGAAGATTGACGATGTTTTAGGTGTCTGGCCTCTACACGGCTTATGCGGTTTATGGGGTGGATTGGCTGCGGGAATCTTTGGTGCAAAAGCTCTTGGTGGTCTTGGCGGCGTTACTTTCTTAGGTCAGTTGATCGGTAGTAGCCTAGGCGTCGTTATTGCACTTGTCAGTGGTTTCGTGGTCTATGGCTTGCTCAAGGCTGTTTTAGGCATCCGGATGTCACAAGAGGAAGAATTTGAGGGTGCGGATTTGAGTATTCACCGTATTTCTTCGACCCCAGATCGCAGAGATGCAACACCTGCGGACTCTCTAGAAATGGCGATATTCATTCGCAGAGTCCTTGCTGATTTGAGTAATCCTGTTGTGGCTAAAGAAACTAGAGTAATATATGGTGGCTCAGTGAATGAGCGTGATGCGGGAGATTTTCTAGATAATGGGGGAGTCGATGGACTTTTGGCTGGTCGGGCGAGTTTAGACTATAAGAAATTTTCTGAAATTGTAAAAAAATGCGAAGCATCAAAAAAATAAAAAATTTAAAAGGGAAGAGAGTATTACTTCGAGTAGACTTTAATGTGCCAGTTACTAACGGTAAAGTTATGGATGATTTTAGAATTAAAAAATCTTTACCTACTATTAAATATTTATTAAAACAGGAGGCACAAGTGACTATAGTGACCCATTTGGGTAAAGATGGCTCTGAGAGTCTGGCTCCTGTGATTGCTAGATTTTTTGAAATATCTAAAATACGTCCGTCAAAAATAAAATTCTATGAGAATGTAAGAAAGTTCCCAGGAGAAGAGAAGAATGATCCTGAATTCGCCAAAGAGCTTGCTCGTGAAGGGGATATCTTTGTTAATGATGCTTTCTCAGTTTCACACAGGAGTCACGCGTCAGTTGTAGGTGTTGCAAAGCTTCTGCCGTCATTCGCTGGTTTTCAGCTTGAAGAAGAAGTTAAGAATCTTTCAAAAGCATTAAAAAACACAAAACATCCCTTCGTGTTTATCCTCGGTGGAGCTAAGTTTTCTACCAAGATGCCGTTAATTCAAAAATATCTAAAGTCTGCTGATAGCGTCTTTGTTGGGGGAGCTTTGGCAAACGATTTCTTTAAAGCACAGGGTTATGACGTTGGGCGTTCATTGGTGGATGGCGCGGGCTATGACCTAGCTAAAATTCTCAAGGATAAGAAATTAATTTTACCAGTTGATGTCGTGGTAGAGAACGGAGGAATATTATCGAATAAAAAGTTAAATGAAATTAGTCCTGAAGACAAGATAATAGATGTAGGTAGTGAGTCCATCGAGAGATTAAAGCCGGTAATACAAAAAGCGAAATTAGTACTTTGGAATGGTCCTATGGGTGTCTATGAGTCTGGTGGTGATGTGTACTCTAAAAAACTTTTAAAGATTGTAGCTTCGAGCAATGCAGAAAGCATTATCGGTGGAGGAGATACCGTTGCATTGGTATCAGAGATGAAAATAGAAAAGAAATTATCTTTCGTATCTACTGGGGGAGGGGCAACGCTTGATTTCTTAGCTAACGGTACCTTGCCTGGGGTTAAAGCGCTTGGCTGATATCTTGTGCCATTTGGTCCTTTTCTCCTTCTTTATATTTGTCTTTGCCAGTCCAAACGCCGAAGCCGTCGTCTTTAAATCTTGGAATCACATGTATGTGTGAGTGAAATATAACTTGCCCCGCGCTAGCGTCATTATTCATGATGACATTTACACCGTCAGCATTACGGTGTTTCTTTATAGCTTTTGCTATGTTTTTCGATGCTGTAATCATGTGTGCCAGGGTGTCTTCTGGGGTTTCATATATATTTTCAAAGTGTTTCTTGGGTATGACCAGCGTGTGACCTAGATTTACTGGATTTATGTCTAAAAAGGCCATGATTTCATCGTTTTCATAGACTTTACTCGATGGGAGCTCCCCCTTAACTACTTTGCAGAAAATGCAGTTTTCATGATTCATAATAATATTGTAACAAACTGTGATAAAATTGCATTTATGCAAAAGTATGGAGATTTACTGCAAGAAATTTTCTCAAAACGGGGGATAACAGACGTGACTGAGGCTGAGGCTTTTATTGATCCAAGTTATGAAAGGGATTTGCATGATCCATTCAAGATGCGAGACATGGAGAAAGCCTGTCTCCGAGTTTTCAGTGCTGTAGAAGCTGGGGAGAAAATAGTAATTTATGCAGACTATGATTGCGATGGTATCCCCGGGGCAGTTATTTTGCAGGATTTATTTAATAAAATAGGGTATAAAAATTTTGAAGTTTATATTCCGCAGAGAAATTCTGAAGGTTATGGATTAAATATGTCAGCAATAGAGCAGTTTGCAAATGCTGACGCGAAACTTCTAATAACTGTAGATCTAGGTATTACTGCTGTTGAAGAAGTGGCACAGGCAGAAGTAGATGGTATTGATGTTATTATCACGGACCATCACTTGCCACATGAAATTTTACCTCGTGCGTATGCAATTCTTAATCCCAAGGTTGATGATTATCCTGAGAAGATGCTCTGCGGGGCAGGGGTTGCTTTTAAATTTGCACAAGGATTTATAAAAAAATACGGAGAGTATTTTAAATTAAAAGATGGCGTTGAGAAATGGATGCTAGACATGGCGGGGCTCGCTACTTTGTCTGACATGGTCCCGCTCCTTGGTGAGAACAGAGCGATCGCACACTTTGGGCTCAAGGTTCTACGCAAGTCTCCTCGACCAGGGCTTCAGAAACTTCTCAAGAAGATGAATATTGACCAGCGGTATCTAACTGAAGACGATGTGGGCTTTATGATTACTCCACGACTAAACGCTGCTTCTCGCATGGACAACCCAATGCGAGCATTTGAACTTCTCTCTACTCAAGATGAGGTAGAGGGAGGAGTGCTAGCAACACATCTATCTAAGATAAATGACGATCGTAAGACTATTGTCACAAGTATTATGCGTGATGTTAATAAAAAATTTGAAACTCGAGAAATGCGAGAAGTCGTAGTAGTGGGCAATCCCTCTTGGCGGGTAGGCGTACTAGGGTTGGTGGCAGGGAAGATTTCAGACTTGTACGGGAAGCCAGTGTTCGTTTGGGGTAAAGATGAGAATGATTGTATCAAAGGTTCTTGTCGCTCTGATGGTTCAGTTTCAGTAGTAGAGCTTATGACTGAAGCAAGAGAATATTTTCTAGACTTTGGTGGGCATGAATTAGCTGGAGGATTCACAGTGCATAGCGATAAGATTCATTTCCTAGAAGAGGCTCTGTCGAGTTCTTATAGTAAAGTCAAAAAAGACAAAACCGAAAGCGATGTGGCTTGCGATGTTAAAACGGCGCTTAGTATAGTTAGCATGAAGAACTGGAGAGAGTTGGAGAAGCTTGCACCCTTTGGGTTCGGTAACCCTAAACCAGTATTTCTTTTCGAGAATGTGAAAATAGAGAAATTGAAAAAGTTCGGCAAGAATGGTTCAGGAGAGCATTTGGAAATAATTTTCTCTGATACCAGCCAGCGCGTTCCAGCAATATCATTTTTCTCCAACCAAGATTCATTCCAGAAGCCTCTTGTCGAAGGGTTGTCGGCTAATCTCCTGGCGACTTTTGATTTATCGAGATTTAGAGGCAGGGAAGAGCTAAGGCTACGAGTTATTGATATAATGTAAACCTATGCAGAAAGATAAAGTCATAATTTATACAGATGGTGCGGCTAGGGGGAATCCCGGTAAGGCTGGCTGGGGAGTCGCAGTTCTTAAAGATGGCAAAGAGCTCTTTGAAGCTGGGGGTAGAAGCGAGCATGCGACCAATAACCAGATGGAGCTCACTGCAGCGATAGAGGCCATGAGATATTTAAAAAATAATAAAATTGATGAGGCTGTAATTTTCGCGGATTCTAAATACGTAATTTTAGGCATAACGGAGTGGATTTTCGGTTGGCAGAAAAACGGCTGGCGTAATGCTGCCAAAAAGCCGGTGGTAAACCGCGAGCTTTGGGAAGAATTATGGACTTTGTCTCAGGGGCTTAAATTAAAATGGGAATACGTCGAAGGGCACAGCGGTGATAAATGGAATGATAGAGTAGACCTTATCGCGACAAGCTTTGCCGACGGCGAGCCAGTGGAACTCAAGAAGTAAATATTGGTATAATTAAGCCATGCAGGATAGATTATTCTATTCATCTTGTTTCGGCTTTGTTTTGGGAGTGCTTTTGAGGTCTTTGTTTGAGGTTAATATTTTTGTGGTTTTGCTGGTAGCTCTTATTGCGGGTGCTTCTGTTTTGATTCTAAAAAATAAATTGGTGTTATTGGTAGGCGTGTTTGTCGTGGCCTTGGCGTTTGGAGTCTTGCGATTTAATTTAGCTGATAAAGTGCCAGCTGCTTTGTTTGAAGAACAAGTCGGGCAAAGTGTATCTTTTTCGGGTCAGATTATCGACGAG
>CAZUID010000051.1:0-4338 GCA_964620985.1 uncultured Candidatus Saccharibacteria bacterium
TCATGCCAAAACACACATAGGGCATGGTTAAAAAGCCTCATAACCCTTGTATAAGTAGAGTAGCCGCCTGAGATTACTCCCAGGCAGCCCTCGAGGAACCGTATGTACGGTTACAACAATGTTGCGCACTAGTCTCATTCTGATTCTCAGGCAATTTGTTAATTTTATATACAACGTGAATTTCATCGTATCCGTTCACGAGGCTGGCAAATAAGAGTGTAAGGCGTTAAATAAAATTAGTGACAAATTAAATTTATATTGGTAGTTAATAACTTAAGTTACCTTTCAAGATTTTTTGATGGCAAACCTGCTAGAACGTTTTTTAGAATTAGAAAAAGCATTCTGTGCACTTAAAGCAGAACTTGTAGCACTCAAAGCAGAAAATGCCGCATTAAAATCCACAATTGCAAAGCTAACCGAAGAGAATACCACACTCATAACAGAAAATGCACAACTAAAAGAACGTCTTGGCTTGAACTCCAAAAATTCCTCAATCCCTAGCTCGAAAGAACTGCACAAACTAAAAGGAAACAAACCGAAGAGTGACCGCAAGCAAGGTGGACAGCCAGGTCATAAAGGGCATTTAAGAAATAAAGCTATTCCTGATACGATTATCAAAATTGACTTAGACTCGACGGAATGTGAATGTGGCGGCCAGATTTCGCTATTGAAAGAATGCTATGTACACCAGAAAATAGAGATTCCTGAGATCAAGCCTTTGGTTACGGAATATCATCTAGAACGCGGTCGTTGTCGCGTTTGCGGTAAAAGAAAAAGCAGTAAATTGCCTGAGGATGTGACACCTGATTTGTTTGGGCCAAGAGTTAAAACCGTAATTAGTGCTTTGACAGGTTTTTACAAAAACTCCAAGAGGGAAGTTGAGGCCATATTAAAAGATCTCTTTAATCTAGAGATTAGCCTTGGTACTGTGTCCAATAATGAGGCCAGAGTTTCTGAAAAATGTAAGGATAATTACGAAACGATCGAGCTTGAACTTAGCTATAGCAAGCTTTTACACATTGATGAAACCGGCCACTATAATAAGGGTAAACTTGGCTGGTGTTGGTTGTTTAGCAGCCCGAAGATTGCCAGCCTGATAAAACTTACTGACAGTAGAGGCAAGAAGGTTTTAGAAAATAGTGTTTTTGGCGCTAATGACAGTATAACTGTGACCGATAGATACGGTGCTTATACATATTTTACGCAAGAGAATCGTCAAATTTGTTGGTCACATTTAGCGAGAGACTTTGAGCGTTTTGTTCACAGCTCGAACCACCAGGTCAAAGCCTTAGGGATACATTTAAAGCAGATAGCTTATGATACCTTTACGCTTAGAAAATTATTAATCGAAGAAAAAATTGATTTACGTAGATTTTGGCGACGAGCGAAAAAACTCAGGAAACGAATGTGGTATTATTTAAAGGGTGTGGCCAACTTAGACAATGCTCCACATGCGTTAAGAGTTGCAAAGAATTTGCTAAAATCAGAGGAAATGATGTGGAAGTTTTTACAAGATCCGAAAGTAATTCCGATGACCAATAATCATGCGGAACAGCAAATCAGACATTACGTAGTTTATCGAAAAAATTCATACTTTACGCAATCGGAGCGAGGCAATAGATTTTTAGAGAGAGTGATCTCTTTATACCTGACTTACAAACAACAAAATCTCAATCCGGTAACCCATCTGGGAGTGTTCAAAGAACTGTGTCAAATTAAAAAAATAGGTTAAAAGAAGGTGTAATTATAACCAAGGAGATTTGACATGGAAGTATTAAAAGAAAAGATAGAGAAGCTGGCATCATTAAAGCCTGAAGCGTTGCAAGAAATAATTCATGGTATGTACCAAGGCAAGCCGCTACTTGGGCCTAATGGCTTGTTAACACAAATTGCCAAAGACCTTACCCAGCTAGCGTTACAGGGAGAGATGGAAGCTCATCTAACGCAGAATAGCCTGGAGGAAGGAGGTAATAGGCGTAACGGCTTAACTACCAAAACTATAAAAAGTTCAGCTGGTGCCTTTGAGCTTGAAGCCCCAAGAGACCGTAATGGCACTTTTGAGCCCCAGCTTATTAAGAAGCGCCAAACGACGCTGACTGACGAGTTAGATAGTAAAATTTTAGCTCTATACGGCCTTGGCACAAGCTACGGCGACATATCTAGTCATTTACAGGATATTTATGGTGTAGAAGTATCGGCTGCGACTATTTCTGCGGTTACTGACAAATTACTCCCTCAAATTGCTGAGTGGCGCAGTAGGCCTTTGGAATCCATTTATGCAATCGTCTTTTTAGATGCAATGTTTTTTAAAGCAAAGCACGAAAACAAAATGGTCACTAAGGTTATCTACAATATTATGGGGATTAATCAAAGCGGTCACAAAGAAATTCTAGGATTTTATGCTTGTGAATCTGAAGGGGCTCATTTTTGGTTAGGTGTTCTTAATGATCTGAAAGCCCGTGGTGTTGAGGACATTTTAATTGCTTGTATTGATGGCTTGAAGGGTTTTCCAGAAGCAATTCAAGCAGCCTTTCCCCACACAGAAGTGCAGCTGTGTATTGTCCATCAGATTCGCAACTCAATTAAGTATGTTGCTAGCAAGAATCAAAAGGCTTTTATGGTAGACTTAAAGACTGTCTACCAAGCAGAAACCAAGGATTTAGCTGAATATAACCTTTTGCGACTAGAAGAAAAATGGGGGGATAAATATCCCATGGTTATTAAATCATGGCAAAATAATTGGGATAATTATCTGGTAGAGGAACCAGTTACCTGAATTCCCCCCCATTTAGAACCCATCGTGCCCTATTAAGGCAATAGGCTCAGGACAAAACCATTGGGATGGCACTGTCAAATCAATGTGTGATGTACTTTGATCTTCGGTAGCGGGTTGCGTCCTATGAATAGCTTAATCTTTTCCCAGACAAATGATTTCCTTTGACTGCGTCGGTTTAACCATTTAAATAGAATCTTTACTGCTTCAAGTACGAATGTCCTCACTTTTTCTAAGTTGAAAGAAACCCCAAAGTACTGAATGTGACCGCCCACTTTTGCACAGAATAGCTTCCATATATGAGGTAGCCTGTATCTGTTTCTTATTTGTTTGGCCCATTCATTGACGTTCTTCAATTTTGATCTCATCCGTTTTCCATGGGTTTCCACCTTAGGGATGGCCTTTCCATTTCGGGACTTCCCCCAGTAAAATGTGAACCCTAGAAAGTGGAACACTCCTGGTTTGCCGCCTCGCTCATACTCTCTTCGAGAAAAGTTAACACTCGTGGTCTTTTCTTCGTTGATTTTTAATTTGTACTTCGCTAGTCGTTTCCCCAGAACTTTATTGATCCGCTCGGCGTCTTCCTTGAGTTGGCAGCATATCACCGCATCATCTGCATAGCGGAACAGTTCAACTCTTCCTTTGCAGTGTTTCTTCACCACTTCTTCGAACCATTCGTCGATCACATAGTGCGCAAAAATGTTTGCAATTGTCGGACTGCAAGGCGAACCTTGTGGAACGCCTTGCTCACTGTAGGCAAGTTCGCCTGCAGCTAATACCCCTGCTTTGAACATCCTTACAATGTATCTAATTAGGGTTTCGTCTTTAATCCTTAACCGCAATATTTTCACTATTTCTTTGTGATCGATTGCTCCGAAGAAATTTGAGATGTCGATATCGGTGACGGTTTGTACTTCACTCCGAAATAGATGATCCTGTAGGTCCTTGATGGCATCGTGACACCCCATTCCACTCCTGAACCCGTAGGAACAGTTTAGAAATTGCGGGTCATAAATTGCCTCCAAGACCTTCTGCATCATCCTTTGAACAATTTTATCTTCGAAATTACATATGCTGAGAGGTCGCTTCTCGTTTGGTTTCCCGGCCTTAGGGATCAGTACTTGTCGCACTGGTCCTGGCCGGTAGCCCATTCGCTTCATCTTGGCTACGAGTTTCTTTAGATTTTCGTCCAAGTTCTCTTTGTACTTCTCCTTGTCTATTCCGTCTGCTCCTGTCGCCTTCTTTCCATCCAGCTCGTTGAAACATTCTCTAAGCGCTTCCTCGTTGAATAAGTGCATCACATGATGAAACTCTTTCTTCGCTTCCCGCTTAGAGAGCCATCTTATTCTTTCCAATTTTGTAGCCGTTTCTGATTTCGATTCTGTTGATCTCATCTACGTTTCCTCTTCAAGATCGATTTTACCCAGTGTCCTTCCCTCCATAGGCATTACCCTACTTCTCTGGTACTACAACACATCTGACTTCCTGTTCGCCATTTCAACTCCCTCGCTTTTACACTTGTCGGCTGATACCTTCCGTTTTTATTGGAGGGAGCGATCAGGATC
>CAZUID010000052.1:0-4334 GCA_964620985.1 uncultured Candidatus Saccharibacteria bacterium
TTTGAGTCTGCGGTAACACGTGTCGTGATGGTTGGTAGGACAATATCCTCGCTGTTGTTTTCGGTGAAAGGAAATACTTTTGGTCGGGCTGTTCCTCTAAGATGTCCAACAATGAACACGCGCTCCCGATTCTGAGGGACTCCGAAATTCTTTGAGTTAAGCACCTGCCACTGAACGTCGTACCCCAGTTTAGTAAGCGTGGCGATAATGGTTTTGAAAGTACTGCCATTGTCATGAGATAGCAGTCCTTTGACGTTTTCCAAAAGGAAGAGCTTTGGCTTTTTACTTCTGAGAATGCGTGCGATGTCAAAAAAGAGCGTACCTCTAGTGTCTTTGAAACCTTTTCTTTTTCCAGCAATCGAGAAAGCTTGGCACGGAAATCCTCCGACCAATAAATCGAAGTTGGGCAGCTTATTTGGTTTGATTTTTGTGATGTCTCCATAGTTTTTGTGATCTGGGAAGTGTCTTTGATAGATTTCGGTGGCGTATTTATCGATTTCTGAGTAACCGATACAAGTAAGCGATTCTTGTCGTGAGCTACTGCGGTTATTGTGTTTGCTAATCCGTCCTCTCTCGGGACCAACACTTTCAGATTTCTTGTATCCTTTACCACCCCGAGTTTTCGCAGTCGCTTCGCTTCTTCCGTTCTTCGTTCTGTTAGCTGTTTCCACATATGCGTTGTGTATTCCGAGCTCGAATCCGCCAATGCCGGAGAATAAGCTTAGATACTTCATCAGGCATTAATGGTGATACTTATTTCTACTCGACCTTTCGAATCTGGCGCATAATCAGATTCGAAACTTCCATCTAGGAACTTATCGTTTTTGAATAGAGCGTCAGCGATACCCTTGAAGACATTGTCAGGATCGGCATGCAGTCCATTCATCCAGAAAATCTTTATATCCATGCGTGCTTTTTCTGAAGCGGTAGTTGTCAGCGGTTGATCGTCTAGGAGAATCTGTTTGCCATCGCACATTACAAATTCTGGGTAGCCTTTATAGAAACATCTACGGACATAACTTTTCCATGCGTGATATTTCTTTGCACCTGGAAGCCACAAAGCTCTACCAACTACACGAACGTATGGGACCGGATTACCGTATAGGTCTTCTGGATTTCCCTTTATAGTGAATTGAATTATTTTTTTCATTTTCTTAATAGTTATTTTTATTAATGGTCATGTGTTTGGTGATTTCTCTCATCCTTTCTCTTAAGTTATCCACAGGGTGCCTAATACTAGGTTTCTCTTTTTTTCCTAGGTTTTGTGTGTTAACTTGCTTTACTACTTTTGGTAAAGAGGATTTACCACTTCTGGTTAACTCTCTTAACTGGTTAATTTCGTTTACTACTTTATCCACATCCATATGCAGGTTTAGTTTGTAGCGATTTCCCATTGATCGCTGTTGTACAAAAACCACCCCTACCTTGATAAGATTTTGGAGTGCTGTGTTTACCGCTGGTCGAGATAGACCTGTGCCATAGTCGAGTTGTTTTCCTTGTCGAGACTTGATGCCATGTTCAAACTGGGAGAAGCTTATGTTGTCTTCTTCTTTATGAAATCCGAACGTGCGCCTACATATGTAAAGTAAGCATCTAGCCTCTGCTTCAGAAATGCGCGGAAGAACAAGATCCAAAATTACATTTGGAATCTGTGAACTATTTGGTATTAAGTTGTATTTTGTTTCATCCATATGTTTTTTATGAAGAGAGAAAGCATCGATAAGCCCTATCGATGTTTCCTCTCTTCTTTTGTAAGACTGGTGCCACAGACCTACTCGGGGACTACGCCCCCGATCTCAGCCCTCATGCCACTGGATCAGGGCTGAGTCAGTGGCTTAGTGATTTTTACTTGCCACTTTTTGCTGTAGCTTTGACAGCAGACTTCTTTGGTTTGTCTTCTGACTTTGAGTCTCTAAGTTCCTTGTCGAATTTCTGCTCTGGAGTTAGCTCTGGTGGAAGTTCGCCTTTTAATTCAGCGATTTTCTTTTGAGCAAATTCCTGTATTCGAGCGTATCCATCCTCGAGAACTTCTGGTCTCATTGCCTCAATTGCGGACCAGCTTCTTGTTTGGAATGCATACTCAAGCGCATCAGTTTTGTTTTTCTTTTCCTGTGCGCCAGTACTTGGCCAGATTGATACAAGGTATCCTTCTATTTCTTCAAGCCAACGCTTTCTTTCAAGGACCCACTTACGTTTATCTTCTTCTGTCTTGATCAACTCACCGGCATCTCGCTCTACCGGATTGAATCGTGCTGTTGAAGGATCTTTGATGACCGCCTCGATAGCTGGTGCAAAGTCTTCATAGGTTGGATTCTTGAAAACCTTTCCATCTAGGAGATTGCCTCGTCCTTTTAGGACCGTAGCCTGTCTCCATACCTCACGCTTTTTACGTTCGATGAGTTCATGTCGCTCCATAAGTACCAAGACATCAAATTCGTACGCTGCGTTCTTTTCCGCTTGCATCTTCACTCCCGTCTTTGTAAATTCTTTACGACCATCCTCATCTACTTCTTGTTCCATTCGATCTGACACACGACCAGTGGCGATAATGTGTAGAGGCGATTGAACCATTGGAATCGAGAAGTATTTATTCCACTCAGACTTGATTGCCATCCAGTCTTGAATTTGGAATGTTTGACGATTAAGCTTTCGCTTGTACGCCTCTTGGAAGTCCATCCAGATATGTGTGATACTATCGAGCACCATAATGTCTGAATATCCTTCGGAGCAGAGTTTCATTGCTGTTACCAAATCAGCGAGTGAGTGAGTCTCACGCACCATCGCTTCGATTCCATGCTCTTTAAAGAGTGGGACCAAAAACTTTGATGCTTTCTCGGTGTCGATAAGAACAATAGGTTTCTTGCTTCCGATCTTCTTGTGAAGACCAATTGCTACTAATGCGGCGGACCAACTTTTACCAGTTCCTGGTTCTCCTTCAAATGCCGCTTTGAAGAAGGGCTTGGTGTTACCGATGGCAGTGAAGAAGTTTTCTTCTTTTGTTGCGATCGGAACGTGACTTCGTTCTAGTGTTTGCATAATTTTTGCTTGACTCGACGAAGAGGTCTTGATACTATGTATCTGTCTTAAGGGATCTCCTCGTCGGAGGTCTTTTATTTTTTAAATAACTTAGTAATTCTTTTGTCAGCCTCTGCTAACATCGTTTTGTTAATCTGACTCATGATTTCGGTAAACAATCCATCACGAATTATTCCGTGTGCCATTACGATTGCTTTCTCGTTTTCGGCATCAAGATTGGTTAGCTTTCCCATGATGTCTCCGGTGAATTCCGCTACTTCGTCGAGCATGTGAGCGAGGATTTGTTCATCAACAATTGCTGGTGCCTTATCCTTCACTAACTTCACCGCTTCTCTCGACAAAGCTTTCATTTTTTCTTGCGCTGGTGTCATGTTCTAATTCTTGGACCCGTTGCTGACGAATCTCTTTTAATTCAATGAGTCGTTTCTGTCTTTCACGGCTCAGTTGAGAGTTCTTTCGCAATCGAATCTCTTTAGGTTGATAATCGATATCGACTAGATCGCCTATAGCTAATCGATACTTTTCTGTGAGCCATTTACCTTCGAGTATTAAGGCTGGTATGCCATATCTTCGGTAAGTAACGACTCGAGTTTTTCTGAGGTTTTTCATTTTGGTAGTTCATATGTTTGCTCTCTCGGAAAAGCAATTTATTCACTACCTGACCTCGAGCTGTTCGTGAGGACAAAATGCTGTAAAGAAACTTTTTATTTTTTCTGCGTTTCCTTTTCCTCCAATTTGCCACTCTTTGATTTGCTCAGGTGGGCGTTTATCTTTATAGTCGTAGATTGTTACAATCGTCCGACCATCAAGACTTTTGAACGCCCATTCGTACCTCACTTTGCCGTCACCGGAGTACCACGCATTTTCCTGCGTGCAGTCATGTGGAAATCCGAATCTGTTGCACAACTGATTGTATGTAGTTGTGATTGATCCTCGTCCACTTGTTCCTATCCGGTCACGACTTGTCGCTTTTACGAATCTCATAGGGTGTGATTAATTTGGTTAATAATATTTTTCGACCCTGCCAATATAAAAATGGCAGTCACGGGCAAACGACTCGGGTGAATCATTTGCCCATGACTGCCAGGAAATTGTTTTTGTAAAACAAAAAACACCCGCAAGGGTGTTAATTGATACTCAAGTATTAAATTATGTGTTTAGAAATATGGTTGTATTGAAATTTTATATTTGCGACATTTTCATTTACGATGTGCGCATTGCCGACTTGACAAGCAATAAGGCTTATTGTGCGACATTGTTTTATTATGAGCGGCGCGAATTATAAAACAAGGAGTACC
>CAZUID010000053.1:0-4264 GCA_964620985.1 uncultured Candidatus Saccharibacteria bacterium
AAGGAATGATGGCGTCCGTGTCGAACTTCTCAGACCAGTCTGCGAATTCGATAGCAAAGAATCTTTTCACCATGTCGTCCGTGATATACTCCACGACTTTCTGGCGATAGTTTCTATCAGTAAGCATCGAAATCATCCCACGCATTGTCGCGTGCGGATAGTCGAGTAGTGCAAGACAAGTAAATCGGAAAACGTGCTCAAGACGCGGAGTCCAGTTCGCACCGAACTGCTTCTGGAAGACTTCGATGAGCCCCTGGGTCAACTGGAACTTGAACATCGGGTCGACATTCGCTAGAGGGTTGAAAGATGCAGGGAAATCAAGGTCTGGCGGGTCGATAATGCAGACGTCTTCAATACGCTCTTTAGGAATATAGTCTAGCATCGCATCGATAACGTCTCCGTGCGGATCAATCAAGCACAGCCCGTGGCCATAGGAAATATCTTGTCGCAAAAACAATTCCAAGAGCTTGGTCTTCCCCACCCCGGACTTACCGATGATATATAGGTGTCTACGACGATCGACGCGCTTGATACCGAAAATAAATTTCTTCTCTTCAAGAGAAGCTACGTAATTCGTACGCCCAATAAAAGAAACATCTTCGGGTTTTACTTTACCATAAACTGGCAGTTCTGGTGGAGGTGGTCCGTATTTTATTATTTGAACTCGATTCGGTTTAGGCATATGATTTTGCAAATCACGCCGCGTAAGTCCTTGTGACGCGGCGCTTCATTTATTTTACTACCTTTTGCTTATTATTGAAAGATTTCTATTCTACTTCCTGCTGATAGCAACTCTCACAATAAACTATATTTTTATCTTCAGGGTTATATCCGGTCTTGAAAGTATTTCCGCAAACTTCTCCGCCATGTGTATGCTCTCCTAGATTCTGATACGCACCATCACTCGACATAGCCCCAGCGCACATGCACTTCATTTCATAAAGCTCTACACCAAGTCGCATCTTGAGTCTCTCCATGGTGCGACATGCGGGACACAGAGTCGGCAACGGCACTCCGATTTTGCGATAGAACTGCAGTTCGTCAGGAATAATTCTGAAAGCTTTAGTGCATCCTTGGTTGCAAGTTTCCTTGTGAGCACATTCAAGGACTTCTTTAGTTATGTCATCAGATACTTTAGTAATATCACTCTCTATATCTTCAGCAAGAATCGTAGGCACATAACCCTTAGGGTCTCTATCTTTCCATCGATAGCCCTGCTCTAATGCTTGGTCTTTCGTAAGAGGGAAATATTCTTGCGCAATAGTTTCGTTGTAAGCCCAAGGACTCATCTCCGCAGGATAGAACTCACCATAGCTATAAATTCGCCCAACTTTATCTACATAGGGCATTTCTTTCATGTGCTGTATTATTTTCGGCACGAGTTCTTGATATTCCTCTTTGCTATATTGTTTATTCAAAATACAGTAAGACTTATTACGAAGCCCCACGCAACCAAATACATTCTCCACGCCCTTGCACGCCATAGTGTACTCAGTGTCGTGACTGTTTTCTTGAGTAAGCCATGCGAACTTCAGACTCTGCACGCCCGAGCCACAAGAAATAGCTTCATATACTAGATCTGCTCCATCACCCCAATTCGAATAATCATAGCAATCCTTTGATCCTGGAGTTTCTTGGATATACTGGCAGTAACGACAATTCTCGCTCTCTCTTATTAGAAAAGAATCTCTTACATTTCTTGAATTAGTTACGTATGAACCGGTAGAATTTTCATTTTTAAGACCTTGGTGATTTTTGTTTGGGAATTTCTTCCAGAATTCTATCGAATCATTCCAGGCTCTCTCTAGCCCCTCTCTAGTGTGAAGTAGATATTCTTTCACTTTCGCGTCATATTCCTCTTTAGAATATTCTTTATTGAAAAAATAATGACTCTTGTTACGTAAATTCACAGATCCGAAACAATCCAGACACCCTACGCACGCTCGACAAAACCACAGATCACTAGACTCCATGCATCTAGATGAGTAGTGAGTTCGGTAGCAAGAAGTAAGCCAGAAACTCTGATAGCAAGTTTCTGCTTTTGATACATGCGACACATCTACGCAGTCTCTAGAGAAATTCACTCCGTTTGAATACATGCAATCCTCTGCTCCTGTGGTATTGAAAACGAGGTAACAATTCTTGGGGTCTGTGGCATTGTTCGAATACGGGCTGTTCACTCCCCGAATCACGTTATTGGCCTTAAATGGTACTTCGAGCATCAGCTCGTACATCTGAGTTAGAAAAGATCGAGACCAGTCAATATCACGGCCATAATCCATCGGCTCCCAAACATCTGAGAGCCAGATATCTCTGTCATAAACTTTTACCGGGGAGTCCGGGGCATACATTGAGAAAATTTCTTTCCCCGAAAAATCGCACTTTCTTTTATACAGTCCTCGCTCGTTGCGATATGCCCAGCGTCTCTGTGCACGACACATCGGGCAGAAAGTTGGTGAAGGAACACGCACCTTTTCGTAGAAATTCAAATCTTCATTGTCTATCTCAAAATCATTTTTACAATTCTGACAAGCTCGCACTGAACTATCTGAATGTGTCTGTGTTTGGCTTTGCATTTTGATTAATTTTTTATTCTAAGACTTTTCTTAATACTTCTTCTGGTACTTCCCTGACCTTTGGATTCTGGGGTATGCCTGATGGTGATGCTGGAGGCGGAGGTGTAGGTCTTGGTGGTGGAGGTGTCGACTGAGTATTCTGTGTTGGTATAACCGGCTTTACTACAGGAGGGGGTGTAGGTATAGGTTTGACTATGGGTGAATTTACAGGAGGAACAACTTTCGCAGAAATAATATTTTTCAATTTGTCCATGTCTTCTGGGGTCGCAGCAAGGTCGCGTTTTACTTCTTCTTTCTTTGGAGTTTTAAGTTCGGTGAGAGATACTGCGGGTGCAGGTGGAGCTTTGGGGGCGTTTGTTAAGCCGACTTCTTCTTTGATGTCTTTGGCAACATTTGGTAATACTTTACTTAGAGCTTCTCTTAATTGTAAGTTTTCTCCGCCAGACTTCTTCTGTATTTCACTTTTGATGAAAACTTTTTTGATCGCAGACATGACGCCTGGTTTAACTTCGACATTTGCAACTACCTTATTGTCGCCCTTTTTATAAGAAGCATCTTTTGCTGAGCTATCCTTTTTATTGTATTCAATACCCAAGTCCGCAAGAGGTCCGTAAAATGCAGCATCATCGTAAATTATCGCCTTAGTACCACTATCAACTATCGGCTTTAATTCCCCTGCCTTAATTTTCTCCATGCATTCTTTGCAATACACTGGCCTACCAGGAGTCGGCTTGAATGGCACAGTAGTCTGCTTCTTACATGCAGAGCATTGTGCTTCGAATTTCTCAAGAGACCCAGTACCGCTGTTGTACCCACTACTACCCCCACCACTACTAGGTGCCCCCATGTCACCCAAAGACATTCCACTCCATTCATTTATTTCTCGCTGTATAACATCGCGAGGTCGGCAGTAAAGCTCGCGCGAAGAACGTATAACTTCGGCTTCAACTTCTTTGTTACCAGACTTAACCATCGGAGGCAAAGTCTTCGCAGAGAAGGGTCTAGAAGTTATACCGTCGATCATTAGCTTGAGATAAACTTTGTAGTTCGGCAAGTTCACGATGTCTCCAGGAGTAAATTCAGGGTCAAATTCTTTTTCTAAGAAATCTGCATCGTCCGCGCCTACGCGAAATACTATCATCGTACCAACGTTACCGAATATCGCATCACGCACAGCGGAGCTCTTGTCAGATATTAGCTGAGCAGTGTACTGGTGCGCCACTGTGAGATTGAGACGATATTTTCGAGCCTCTGAAAGAATGCCCGCGAATGCATCAGTAACGAAGTTCTGAAACTCGTCAACGTATAGATAGAAATCCCGTCGCACGTCTTCAGGAATACGCACGCGCTCCATCGCAGCGAGCTGAATCTTGGTAATTATCATGCCTCCGAGTAACCCAGAGTTGTCTTCACCCACACGACCCTTAGAAACGTTCACTAGGAAAATTTTCCCCCCGTTCATAATATCGAAAACATTTATGGTACTTTGTGACTGACCGACGACGTTACGGATTATTGAAGTAGAGAGAAACTGCCCAACCTTGTTCTGAATAGGTGCGATAGCTTCATTACGAAATTTATCCTGCCATGCTTCATACTCATGCACCCAGAAAGCCTTGATCACAGGGTCTTTCAAATTCGAAATTATTTTCTGGCGATAATCCTTGTCCACCAACATTCTAGGTATT
>CAZUID010000054.1:0-4192 GCA_964620985.1 uncultured Candidatus Saccharibacteria bacterium
CTCGGTCGCCGATATGCTTTACCACTTCCCTGTTAGATATAGCGATATCAGTGAACTACGCAAAATATCTGAATTAACTGCTGGAGAAACTGCTACAATTTACGGCAAAGTTTCAAAACTAAAAACTAAGAAAGGTTTTCGTTCTAAAATTCCAATGGGTGAAGGAGAGATAGAAGACTTCTCAGGGAAGATTAAAATAATTTGGTTTCATCAGGCATACTTGGCAAAAATGCTCCATGAAGGAGATACCGTTAAACTCACCGGCAAAGTAACGGCTAGCAAGAGTGGTATTTACTTAGCCAATCCTGAATTTGAAAAAATGCCCGACATGCCGATAGACTCTCACGAAACTCTATTTAGCAAAGACGCAGCAAGCAACCAGGGCTTTTCATACCCTATATATCACGAGACTCGTGGTATTACATCAAAATGGTTCTACCACGCGATCGAGAAAATATTACGCGAGCAAACACTAGATGACATAGAAGACTACATCCCATCAGACGTACTTAAAAAGTACAACCTACCTACACTCAAAACCGCATTAATATGGATTCATAAACCCAAGAACTTACGTGATGCAGAGAGTGCTCGCAAACGCTTCGCGTTTGAAGAAGTTTTCTGCATCCAGCTTGAAAGACAACACGATAAAATTGAATATAGAAAAAATAAATCTTTCCGAATCCAAACACAGGCCAAAGATATAAATGAATTTCTAAAACGTTTCCCTTTCGAACCAACCAAGTCGCAACATCAATCCATTAAAACAATATTGGAAGACATGGGCAGAAATTTCCCAATGAGTAGACTTCTTGAGGGAGATGTAGGAAGTGGCAAGACCGCAGTAGCGGCTACTGCTTCTTACGCAACAGTAATGCAAAGACTGGAGGGTAAAAGTTTTGGCAACCTGCAAGTGGCCTATATGGCTCCAACTGAAATATTAGCCACTCAGCATTTCGAATCTTTTATTAAATATTTCAAACACCTGCCTATAAACATCGGGCTTATCACTGGCTCTGGCTGTCGCAAGTTCCCGTCTAAGGTCAATCCTGATGGTTGGACTGACATATCGCGCAATCAAATTTTAAAATGGGCGGCTCTAGGTGACATGCATATATTGATAGGCACCCATGCGCTAATCCAGAAATCTGTAAAATTTAAAAATTTAGCATTGTGTGTTATAGATGAGCAACATAGATTCGGCACAGCACAGCGGAAAAAATTTGTACGGAAGGACGGCATTGCGCCACATTTACTTTCAATGACCGCAACTCCAATCCCCCGCACACTCGCCCTTACTATATATGGAGATCTAGATTTATCATTACTAGAAGAAATGCCGACTGGAAGAAAGCAAATAATCACGGAAATCATTACTCCAGATAAACGAGATCAGACCTACGAACAAATACGACAAGAGCTCCGAGCCGGGCGACAATTATATGTAATCTGTCCCAGAATTTTCGAAGCCGACCCTGAAAAGGAAATGGCGCTAAATGTTAAGTCCGCAGTCTCAGAAGCAAAGCGTTTAAAGAAAGAAGTATTCCGTGAATACGAAATCGGAGTACTGCATTCCAAAATGAGTAAGATAAAAAAAGAAGAAGTTATGGCAGACTTCACCGATGGTAAGATCCACATACTATGTGCAACTTCTGTGGTAGAGGTCGGAGTTAACGTGCCGAATGCTACTGTTATTATCATAGAAGGCGCCGAGCGTTTCGGTCTTGCACAATTACACCAACTTCGTGGGCGCGTTATCCGAAGTTCCCATCAAGCGTATTGTTATATCTTCGCTGAAGCTAAAACCGCAAAGACAATCGACAGACTACAGGCTCTAACAACTGCAAAAAATGGTTTTGAATTAGCCGAACTTGACCTTACGCTTCGTGGCGCAGGTGAACTCGGTGGCACCAAACAATGGGGCATCACTGACCTAGGAATGGAAGCAATAAAAAACATCAAGATGGTTGAAGCAGCAAGAGCCGAAGCCACAAGAATTATTGCCGAAGACCCAGAACTTTCAAACTATCCCCTACTTCGAAATAAAGTAAAAGAAAAAACTACTGAATTTCACTTTGAGTGAGACACGTAGAAACGAGCTCCCCCTACTAATGCTAGAGCAACAGCAGCCCCGAGAAACATACCAGTAACCATATCTGTATTTACTCCAGAATTAGGCGCCGAAGCTACCAAACCCTCTCCACCTATTGAGTTAGTATCTGCTTCGAGCTCTACTTTTAAGTTTTCCACCGGCGCAACAATCTCTGTCTTTTTGCTGCTAGAAGCTTCTGCAATTCTTACAACTTTCGCAGAATTTACGTTCGGTGCTGTCGCAACAACTGTAGCAACTTCATTATCAATACTACGATCTGCTTTAATGAGAGTTGATGTTTGTTTAGGAACTTTCTCAATAATATCTAGCCAACTTTTACCCACCACTCCAGGAATAGCATAACTAGTTGCCCAAATTCTATTGTCTTTTTTATCTTTCTTAGCTAGAACGCCACCGTCGCCTTGTTGGTATAAAGCCAAATAATTTTCTCCTGACTTTTTATTCTGAGTCCATTCTTGATCAAGAAGATCTTCGACTTGAAGCACCCAGCTAGTGGTGTACACTGAACCCCAACCCCCGTCTTCTTTCTGAGAAGTTTTCAAATATTTTCTAGAAAGCTCTATAGCACTAGCCACCTCCTCTATATCTTTAAAAGGATATAGAGCCTGAACCGCTGAAGCAGTTAAATCCACACTACCCTCCCAAGAACCATTTGTTTTCTGTTCCGATAAGATAAATTCTATATCTTTCTTTATAATTTCATCCTCTACTGTATAACCAGCGCCAAAGAGAGAAATGACTGCAAAAATATCATCATTTACTAAATTGGGTTCACCGAACTGCTTATTGTCGAAATCTTTTAAGATTAAATCTATATAATTAACACCCCCGAACGAATACGGATTCTGTCCCAAAGAAAGCAGGGCTAGGACCCTTCGCTCGTTATCAGTTAACAACTCACTGGGTTTCTGGGTAGCTAGATATTTTATCAATGCTTCTTTGGGTTCGCCTTTAACTTTCGCCCCACCGTAAGCAACCGCCACCCAATCTGCATAGAGCGTAGAGCTTCCAAACGAACCATCTTCACTCACTTGTTCTTGTAGAAATTGTACTGCATCACTTAAGTCAAAATCTGGGAGTTCGGAAATGGAACCAGAAGATTGAGAGCTACTCGAAGAACCACTACTGCTTCCTCCCCCTCCACCACCAGACCCACCACCTGAAGAAACTGCGTTTACAGCAAGAGGAACAGTGGGAAAATAATAATCTTCTTTTATACCCACATTATAAGAGCCCGCAGTTGCTACGCTAAAAGTCGCCACCCCAGACCCATCAACTGCCTGAGTTAGAACTTCGGTCGGATTAAATGCATCACTTGGGTTAGGCTGAGTTATTCCAATAGTCACACCAGTTAATGGTTCCCAAACATCATTTTCATAATCATAATTTTGAGCAGTTACTTGGAAGCTCTGATTTACTTCAACAGAGCTAGAACTTGAAACTACTTGATGCGGATTACCGAAATATAAATACACCTCTTCCCCACCAGATAATATCGATTGATCTATGCTGGAAAACGGTGAGGTGCCATCAACTACATACTGCCAGTTATCACACTTCTCACCTCCTCCATAATCTATACATTTTACATAAAACGATCCAAAGGAATCATAAAAAGTTAAGTCAGACACACTCCAGGTATCATCAGCTAAATCCGCAGTAGAAAGCATAGACAGCACACTCTGCGCATTCACGGAATGCGTATTGCCATTAGAATCACTTATATCAACATTACCAGATGTAGGTAATGACACCAATCCAGAAAAAACAATATTACTTCCATCTCGAATATTGAGACTTATATCAGCACTTTGTGCGTCCGCAACATCCACGAAAGAATTTAGCAAGAAACATAATGCCACTAAACTTATAAAATATTTTCTCATTCTAATTTCCACTCGATGGTGTCGCCATCTTTTAATTCATAAGAAGAAACACCGACAGATGCTTCTTGATCATTAATGTAATAAATTAAATAATTACTATCTCCGCTATGGAGACTTCCAATATCAGAAACAAAAAACCCCAATGCCGGATACTCTTTACCAGAAAATGTCGTCAACTTTTCTTCCTGTGCAA
>CAZUID010000055.1:0-1279 GCA_964620985.1 uncultured Candidatus Saccharibacteria bacterium
AGCATTATTAATCAAAACACGGTTAGTATTCTGGAACGAAGCAGCTGATAGCCAGCTCTTAGTTCGTAGAGATACTTCGGTTATGCCGAGAGCGATTATTTCTGCCTTTGCTTCTTTGCCTCCAAGACCAGTTATACGGACATTTTCTTCAATCAAAGCTGTGTTTTCTACAATATCACCTGCAGAGAAATTAGTTTCACCAGCATCTTTGATCTTTCTTCGAGAGAACATCTGACGAATTATAATCTCAGTGTGCTTTCGAGAGATAGAAGCACTTTGTAATTCATAAACTTTATTTATTTCACGGATGATGTATTCTTCAACCATCTCCTTGCCTCCGAATTTAAAGATCATCGCGATGTCTGCAGAACCGTCTGTCATCAACTCTCCTTTCTTCACCTTGTCACCGACTTTAACTGTAGGAATACGGCGGAATGGAACTAAGTACTCTATTTCGTTTGGCTTACCATCAAGCTTGGTATCAGAAAGAACTTTAATGATTTTTTCCTGACCAGAAGATAGTGAAGTAGCTTTGCCATTCTTATCTTTAATTTCAATAACTTCTCCGTCGGTCTCAGAAACAACTGCTGCGTTTTTAGGAATTCGTCTTTCGAAAATTTCTTCAACACGAGGAAGACCTGTAACGATGTCTGTTCCTGCGACACCTCCAGCGTGGAAGGTTCGTAGAGTTAGCTGTGTTCCAGGTTCACCAATAGCTTGTGCCGCGATGATTCCCACTGCTTCACCTAGATCTACAAGGCGATTGCGTCCTAGGTCTAGTCCGTAACACATCTGACATAGACCATGCACAGTACGACAAGTAAGCGGAGAACGCACATGCACTTCTTCAAAGCCAGCTTTCTCGATGTTTATAGCTTCTTCTTTAGTTACTAAGAAACCTTTCTTGTAGGACACTTTACCTTCTTTATCTTTCAAATCAGAAGCTAGTATGCGTCCACGGATATTCTTAGAAAGAGGTATTTCCATTCCAGAAATATTTTCTTTAGAAACAACCTTGCCCTCTTTAGTACCACAATCCTCTTCCGTAATAACAACATCCTGAGAAACATCCACCAGTCTGCGTGTTAGATAACCCGCCTTTGCAGTGTTAAGAGCAGTGTCGGATGCTCCTTTTCGAGCTCCGTGAGTTGTGACGAAATACTCGATTGGAGATAGACCTTCCTTGTAAGAAGGAATAATTGGGAATTCTAGAATTTTTCCCTGGTTGTTTTGAATCAAACCTTTCATTCCCGCCATCTGTGCAAGCTGACCCATCGAG
>CAZUID010000055.1:1289-4163 GCA_964620985.1 uncultured Candidatus Saccharibacteria bacterium
TGATAATTTTTCCACTCAGGAAAAGTAATGGATAACCATTTTTGTCTAGTGTTCCAGGAAGAACTTTCTTTAGCTCGTTTAGAGCCTCAGTCCAGATTTCAATAATTTTCTGGCGTCGCTCTTCTTCTGAAAGAAGACCTTCCTCCCATTCAGACACAACTTGCGCCGCTAGCTTGCGACCGTTGGCAACAATGCCTTCTTTTTCAGCTGGCACTTCAACGTTACTAATACCCCAAGTAATACCTGAAACTGTAGAATATTTGAAACCGAATTCCTTAATTTTATCAAGAACCTTTGGAGTCTCATCCACACCGTAGTGCAATATTAGTTCATCAACCAAAGCAGATAGTCTCTTCTGGGTCATTTCTTCGTTCACGTAAGAGAAATCGTTTGGCAAAATACTATTGAAAAGAAGTCGTCCAACAGAAGTGTCGAAAACTCCTCCTTCGAATTTCTTGTACTTAGGAGTATCAGTTGCCATGACTTTAATCTTCGCGCGCAAAGAAACAATTCCGTAATCATAAGCAGTAATAGCTGTGTTTGGACTTGAGAAATATTTACCTTCACCAAGCTCACCATCAAGAGACTTAGTCATCCAGTAAGAACCAAGCACCATGTCCTTAGAAGGATGCACTATCGGGTCGCCGTTCTGAGGCTTAAGCAAGTTCTTGTTAGCTGCCATTAATTCTCTAGCTTCCCATTGAGCTTCAACAGAAAGAGGAACATATACTGCCATCTGGTCTCCGTCGAAGTCAGCGTTGAAAGCCTGACACACAAGAGGGTGAACCTGGATAGCGTTACCTTCGATTAGAGTTGGATTGAAAGCTTGAATACCTAGACGGTGGAGTGTTGGCGCACGGTTTAGTAATACGTATTTTCCTTGGATAACTTCTTCAAGCATTGCCCAGACTTCTGGGGTTCGCTCTTCGATAAGCTTGTTTGCGCCACGAATGTTGAACGCGAGCTCTGCTTGTAGAATTTTTGAAATAACGAATGGTCGGAAAAGCTCAAGTGCCATGTGTTTAGGTAAACCACATTGATTTAGTTTAAGCTGAGGACCAACAACGATAACACTTCGTCCAGAGTAGTCTACACGCTTACCAAGCAAGTTCTGACGGAAGAGACCTTGTTTTGACTTAAGGTTGTCGGAGAGAGATTTAAGTGGTCGCTTCTGAGACTGACTCATGGCTGCAGTGTCATTTTGCTTTGCGATAGAGTTATCAATAAGCGCATCAACAGCTTCCTGGATTATTCTTTTTTCGTTTCTCAAGATTACGTCGGGAGCATTTATTTCCTTTAGTTTCTTAAGACGATTATTTCGGTTGATAACACGACGATACAAATCATTTAAGTCTGATGTTGCGTGTCTTCCACCATCAAGAGCCACCATAGGGCGAAGCACTGGAGGAATAACTGGGATTACAGTCATGAACATCCATTCTGGCTTGATAGAAGCATAAGTCATCGCACGAATCAGTGACATTCTCTTTTGCAACTTTTCTTTTTCGATAGCGCTCGCCTTCTCAAGCATAGTCTCGGTGTGAGCCTTAAGCTTGTTAAGATCTAAGTTCTTGAATATTGAATATATTGCTTCCGCTCCGATGTTTGCTTCAAAGCAAGTTCCATATTTCAAAGAGTAGTGATGGAAAGAAATTTCATTCAAAACTTTTCCTTCATATATTTCTCCGATTTCTTTCTTGGTGCCAGAGAAAAGGGCCTTAAGTTTCTCACGAGTTTCGTCATCAACTGCATTCTTGAGCTTACTCTTGTATTCTTTTTCTAGCCCCTGAAGAATGTTAGCCTTCTCTTCTTCGTGCACCTTAGTGATGATATATCCAGCGAAGTAGATAACCTTTTCAAGATCAGATACTGGTACGTTAAGAAGAATACTCATTCTTGATGGTACTCCACGTAAGAACCATATATGTGCAACAGGGGTCGCAAGCTCGATGTGTCCCATTCTTTCACGACGCACTATTGAGCGAGTAACTTCAACTCCACACTTCTCACAGATAATATCTTTATAACGAATTCTTCGGTACTTTCCGCAGTAACATTCATAGTCTTTCTCAGGACCGAATATTTTCTCGTCGAAAAGACCTCCGCGCTCTGAACGGCCAGTTCGATAGTTTATAGTCTCAGGTCGAGTCACCTCGCCGTAAGACCATTCTTTTATTTGCTCTGGGGAAGCTAGCTTTAGAGCAATGTTGTCAAAATCAGTTATGTTTAAGGTTTTCATAGTTTTTTAAATTTATTTTTAATTTTTTTCTTTAATATCCTTAGTAACAGATTTCTTTAAATCAACATCGAGTGCTAGTCCGCGTAGATAGTTAAGCATCACATTGAAGGACGCTGGGGAATTTGGAGACCTGATTGGCTCGTTTTTGATTATGGAATCAAATGTCTGAGAACGACCCATGATATCGTCAGACTTTATCGTCAACATTTCACGCAATGTGTACGCAGAACCGTAACCTTCAAGTGCCCAGACTTCCATTTCTCCGAATCTCTGTCCTCCACCTTGAGCTTTACCGCCAAGAGGTTGCTGAGTGATGAGCGAGTAGGGACCAATAGAACGCATGTGGATCTTGTCTTCCACCATGTGGTGCAGTTTCAAAACATACATGAATCCTACTGCTACATCCTGTCCGAAGCTCTCACCTGTGCGTCCGTCGAATAGCTTCATTTTGCCACTCTCTGGTAGTCCAGCCTTGCTTAGTTCTTCCTTTATTTCTTGATGCTGTGCTCCCAAGAATGGAGGCACAATTGCCTGGTAGCCTAGAGAATGAGCGGCCATACCTAAGTGCATTTCAAATATCTGGCCCAAGTTCATACGAGAAGGCACACCAAGTGGTGAAAGAATTATATCTATAG
>CAZUID010000056.1:0-3964 GCA_964620985.1 uncultured Candidatus Saccharibacteria bacterium
ATAAAAACTCAAAAACGCTCGCGGATCGTAAGATCACGCGAGCGCTTCGAGTCCCAACACAAACTTCCTTTGAAATATCTCGCTTTACCGTTAGAATATAACCATGGACAACATCGACATATTTGAATACATCAAAAACCCTGCAATCGTATTGCACGTACTATCTGTAGTGTTGGGCATGGGCTCTGCACTAGTATCTGATATACTTTTCAACTTTTTCAGCAAAGACAAGAAACTCGATGCGACAGAAATCACCACTCTTTCGATTCTTAAAAACATAGTTTTCTACAGCTTGATAGTTATAGTCATATCTGGTGGGACGATATTCCTCTCAGATATAGAGAAGTACACAAGCTCTTCTAAATTTATGGCGAAAATGAGCATCTTGCTTATCCTCCTAGCGAATGGTTATGTTTTGAACAAATACATCTGGCCTCGCATGCTTGGTGAAGGATTTTTCACATCTGTCGCAGAACGCAACACTCGCCGAGTGGCTTTCGCCTGTGGAGCTGTCTCAGTAATATCCTGGATAGCAGTCTGCACTCTAGGCGTACTCAACAGACTAGCGATGAGCTATCAATTCATAATGTTATCGTACTTGGGCATCATCGTCTTCGGGGTTATCGTTGCTCTAATCATCGAGAAAAGAGAAATGAATTAAAAGCCCCCTTTAAGGGGGCTTTTGTCGAATAATATTTTATTTCTATTTCGCTGTATCGTAGTAGAACTTTTCACTTACGATTTTTCCATTCTCCCATCTCTGCACTGCGACTTGAGTCTTCTTCATAACTCCCCAGTCCTTATGAGTAGCATCCATGTATGACTCATACATAGAGATATTGTCTCCCCAAGTAACACCTAGAACCTTAGATTCTCGGAATTCAGTAATGCCCCCAACGAAAGCCTGCTCAAATGCACGATTAGCATCCTTGCCAACACGAGGTGCAGTCTCGTTCTCCTGCATTACTATATTGTCTGCATAGTATTTCTCAAATGCTTCCATTATTTTACCTTCACCGATCATCTTTACTAAATCCAAAACTAAATCTTTTGTATTTTCCATATTATTTTTATTTATTATTTTCTTTTAACTTTATAATATTGCCTGCGATGAGCGCATGCGAAACTTTCTTATAGGCAGACGACAAAATACGCTGAAAGGTACTCTGGGAAATTCCCATTTTCTTCGCAGCAGAATTCTGATCTAGGTTTTCGATATTCTTCAGACGAAGCGCTTCAGCTTCTTCTGGTTCAATTTCAACCAATTTCATTTTAGTCGGGCAACCTTCTGGCTTAAATTCAGTGAATTTAGGACAAAAGTCTACCTTCTTGTCGCATTTTGGTCTGACCATTTTTGTTTCCTATAATTATACACAAAAAAACTTGCTTTTAACCTCGACCTAGTATATTATGAATATATACCCATAATTAATTAAAGTCAAATCTATGAAAAATCACACCATAAACGAAGAAATCATTAAAGCCTTAAACTGGCGCTATGCTGTGAAAGTTTTCAATCCTGAGAAGAACGTATCGGAAGACGACCTACATACAATACTCGAATCTGCTCGCCTCTCCCCTAGCGCTAATGGTAGCGAGATGTGGAAGTTTATTGTGGTTCAGAATAAAGAGATCAGACAGAAGCTTCGTGAAGCAGGAGACAATCAACCCAAGATTACTGATGCTTCGCATCTTATAGTACTAACATACCGTACTGATATAGAAGAAAGCCTAGTGAAAGAACGCATCGACCGAACTGCAAAAATCCAAAATCAGGACCCGAAAGAATTAGACGGACTCAAAAATATATTAGAAAATACTGTCGCAAGTAAAGTGAAGAACGGCACCCTAGAGGCTTGGGTGGCTCACCAGGCATATATTCCTCTAGGCATTATGCTTGAGACGGCAGCATTGCTTCACGTAGACGCTGGGCCAATGGAGGGCTTCACTCCTGACAAAGTAGATGAAATACTCGGACTCAAAGAAAAGAATTTAAGATCAATAACAATGCTAGCACTAGGTTACCGAGGCGAAGATCCTGCAAGTGCCCGACCTAAAGTCCGTAGAGCTTTTAATGAAGTTATAGAATTCGTATAGTTGACGCGCAAAAAGCACAGGGATATAATTATATAAACGTCCTTCACATCCCAGGAGGCTCTAATGATCTCCGCAGTTGTTGTATACGTGCTCTTCATGGCTGCGATGATTGGCTCCTGGGCTCTCATAGCTAGGATGATTGGCAGTATTGGGTTGATTGAAATTGGACTCCTGGCGGTCATTTCGATCTTCGCTGTAGAGTGGAGAAGACACCACCCGCACCAAAGCACCATCAGTGGTGAGGATTACTCAAAGTAAACCTCACCCCCACGAAAGACCCCCACGGTCTATCGTGGGTTCTTTCGTTCTAATTAAAGTTGAGTTTGAAACTATACATTCCCATACTGCAGACTCCTTGAGTAACCTGTCCTACCTTTGGTGTGCCTAGGTCTATTATTTCCTCACCAGTATTTGGTAAAACTTTTTGATAGTTTATTGAACGAATTATCAATGAAGAAGAGCAGTCATACGAACCACTTGTTTTCACAACAAGCTTGGTAGGAATGCCCGCTTTCGCGTTAGAAACTTCGGGCCAATAACCACCTACTGCATTGACAGTAATGTATTGCACACCGTCCGCTCTGATTTCAACATTCTCCCCTTCTTTTAAAAGAGATCCTTGTTTAAGATTGTCAGATTTAGCACCACCTGAAAAGATAACCCAAAGAGCGATTAGTAGTCCGAAAGAAATAATAATTAAAACTGATTTATTCATAATTTATTTATATACTAAATATTGGACTAATAATACCAAGGGATGCCATCGCTGACAACAACGCAAACAATCCCAAACCTATAACCACCACACCGGCAGACTTAAAGAATAATGGTGCGTATTTACTTTGCGCAAAAGATGCTGAACCAAAAGACAGAAGCGAGAGCATCGGTAGAGTACCTAGGGCGAAAGCAAACATAATTAAAAATCCTGAAATGAAAGACCCGCTACTTAGAGCTGCTATTTGCATCGACTGAGTAAAACCACAAGGCAAGAAGAAAGTACCGAAGCCCACTAAGAGCGGAGTGAAAGTCTTGTGCTCAATTCGTCTGAAAAAATTAAACATTCCGGAAGGCAAAGTGATTTTATTACTCTCGAAAGCGCCAACGAGATTAAGTCCAAGCACAACCATCACAACGGAAGCGATAATGCCTAAAATAGTTGAAAGAGTAAAATTTATTCCGATAACTTCGCCCAGCACTCCTAGCACTCCTCCTAAGACAGCGAAGCTTGCTAGTCTCCCCGCATGAAAAAGAATGAAGGTCTTCGTATCACTGACGTTGTCTTGAGAAACTTTCGCTGATAATGAAAGAACTAATCCTCCTACTATAGCCAGACAGCTCGAGAGAGATGCGATGAGTCCTACTACAAAGCTAGTGGTTGGTGTAGCCTGCCCACCAATACCTAAATTCAACAATCCTGATTTCTGAAGAAGGAAAAACAAAGCGAGGAAAAAGAGCCCGATAGGTACTGCCTTCCAAATGATATCTTCGTCTTTTCTTAATCCCAACTTTTTTTCGATAGAAAGAATATATCCGTTGTTTTTGATTTTCTCTGTGAGCATTTGAGCCAACTCTTCTGGGTGATGCTCCATCTCTGATGCAACTTCGACAACTTTATTATCCAGATCAACTTTGACTTTCTTGATAAAATCCTGTTCTCCTAAAACATCTTCAATCAAAATTTTACAAGATGCGCAGTGTGTGCCCGTAACATGAAATGTATAGTTTTTCATAATTATAATGTTTTACTTTTAATACGAAGTGAATTGCCGACGACTGACACAGAGGACATTGCCATTGCAAATCCCGCAAACACTGGGCTAAGCAACCAACCAAAAATCGGGTAAAACAATCCTGCAGCTAATGGAAT
>CAZUID010000057.1:0-3931 GCA_964620985.1 uncultured Candidatus Saccharibacteria bacterium
AACTACGGTCACGTGAAGATCAAGATCAAGCCTATGACTATGCTTACTAAAGAAGAAATCGAAGACCTACCAAAGAACACCAAGCGTTCTCCTGGATTTGAATTCATCAACAGCATCAAAGGAGGTGTTATTCCTCAAGAATATATCGCTCCTTGTGAAAAAGGATTCAAAGAAGGTCTTGATCGCGGAATTCTCGCAGGATTCAAAATGGTTAACGTATCTGTTGATCTATGGGACGGAAGTTACCACGAAGTGGACTCTAACGAAATGGCTTTCAAAATCGCTGCTTCTATGGCAATTCAGGACGCATGTAGACGTGCAAATCCAGTAATACTTGAACCTATGATGAAAGTTGAAGTCGTAACTCCTGAGAAATTCATGGGAGATGTTACAGGTAACCTTTCTTCAAAGCGTGGACTTATCGAAGGCATGGAAGACCGCGGTATGAACAAAGTAATGCGCGCAGTTGTGCCTCTATCTGAAATGTTCGGATACATGACAGGCCTACGTTCTATGACCGAAGGTCGCGCAAGCTTCACAATGGAATTCCTACGTTACGACATCGTTCCTCAGAACGTTGCAGAAACCATCATTGCTGGGAGAAAGTAAAAGATGAAATAAAATTACATACTACAAACAAGAGCCACCCTCTCGGGTGGTTTTTGTTTTGCATATTTTCTGATACGATATCCTTAATGCTTACCCCTTTTTACGACCCCGAGAAGTCATATGAAGATAATTTCAATCAAGGACCTTTTGGGATTTTTGCTGATAAAAAGGTTTTCGATAATACAGAAGAACACAAATATAATTTTCTCGGTTTTGAGGTAAATTCTCCTTTTGGTATTCCAGCAGGTCCGCTATTAAATGGTAAATTCGTGAAGGGTGCGCTCGATAAGGGCTTTGATATTCCTATTTACAAAACTGTGCGTTCGGGTAAATATCCATGTCACCCATGGCCGAATGTTTTATACATAAAAATGGAAGGCGATTTAACACTCGAGAAAATGAAAGAGGGCGTGGTAGTAGATAAAGATAGCAAGGGCATGCCTGAACTTATCACTAACTCTTTCGGCGTGCCGTCGTTTGACCCAGAATTCTGGCAGAAGAATTTATCTGACGCAGTGCGTTACGCCCGTCACGGACAGGTTGTGGTAGGAAGCTTTCAGGGTACGAGCTGGGAGAAGGGGAACGCCGAGGCATACATTGCGGACTTTGCATTATGTGCGAGACTTCTCAAAGAAACAAGTGTGAAAGTAATGGAAGTAAATCTGAGTTGTCCCAACGAAGGCTCAGCACATTTGCTTTGTTTTGATGCCGATAGAACTAAGAAAATATTACAAGCGATTAAGAAAGAAATAGGCGAGATCCCACTCATTGCCAAGATTGCATACTTTGCCGATGACGAAGCGTTACGAAATCTTATAAAAGAAACTCATCAATTCGTGCAAGCGTATTCTTCTGTTAACACTTTGCCAGCTAAAGTCACCGACGAAGAAGGCAATCAAGCCTTGCCTGGCGAGGGGAGGGCGGTGAGCGGACTTTGCGGGCACGCTGTTAAATGGGCAGGACTTGAGATGGTTAAAAAATTAAAAAACATTCGTGAAGAAATGGGGCTAAATTATCAGATTATTGGCGTGGGTGGGGTTACTACCAGCGAAGATTTCTTTGAATATCGTGATGCTGGGGCAGACTTTGTTATGTCGGCGACAGGTGCCATGTGGAACCCATTACTTGCGCAAGAGATAAAGGAAAAGCTAGGATAATGTTATGGATGAAGTCATTGCAATACTTACAAAGGTTGGTGCCATAATTTCGAATAGCCATTTTGTGGGGACTTCAGGGCTTCATTTTGATACTTATGTGAACAAAGATTTTCTATATCCTCATACAGAAGATGTTCAGAGGATCGGGGAACTTTTTGCTGAAAAATTCAAAGATGCAGGTATTGAAGTCGTTGTGGGTCCTGCGATGGGAGGAATTATTCTTTCTCAATGGACAGCTTATGCATTAAGCAGAATTACGGGGAGAGAGGTATTAGGGATTTATACCGAAAAGAGCCCGATCAGTGGGCAAGTTTTTACTAGAGGGTATGATAAATATGTAAAAAATAAAAGAGTTCTGGTTGTGGAAGACATTGTGACCACGGGTGGTTCAGTGGCGAAGACTGTAGATGTTATCAAGGAAGCTGGGGGAGAAATAGTGGCAACTTGCGCTATGGTTAATAAGAATGAAAATTTAGGACAAGAATCACTGGCAAGTATATTCGTTGCTACTTACAAAAGTGAAGACTGCCCACTTTGTAAAAGTGGAGTGCCGATTAATACCACAGTTGGTCACGGCAAGAAATTTCTAGAATCAAAAAATAATTAAATGTCTTTAGAAAAATATAATGCTAGAGCGAAAAAGATAAACTCACTTCTGTGTGTGGGGCTAGACCCTGATTTTGAAAAATTACCTGCGCGATTTAAGAATTTAGAATACCCACAATTTGAATTTAATAAATGGATTATTGATGAGACACATGAGTACGCTTCTGCTTACAAGCCCAACACTGCGTTCTACGAAGCTCGAGGAGATAGGGGAATATTAGAGCTCAAGATGACTATGGATTATTTAGGGCAAAATCATCCTGATATTTTTACAATTCTAGATGCGAAGCGTGCGGATATTGGTAATACCAATAATGGCTACGCGACCTTCGCATATGATTGGCTGGGGGCTGATGCGATAACGCTCCATCCTTATCTGGGGCAAGAAGCCTTACAACCCTTTTTAGATAGACAAGATAAAGTTTCAATAATTTTATGCAAGACTTCAAACGCGGGTTCTGGAGAATTTCAGGACATGGAAATTGATGGTAATAAAGTCTGGGAAGTTGTTGTGGAGAATGTTTCTAAAAATTGGAATAAAAATAATAACTGCATGTTGGTAGTAGGCGCGACGTATCCTGAAGAAATTAAAAAAGTCCGAGCAATTGTGGGTGACATGACCCTGCTTGTGCCCGGTATCGGTACTCAAGGAGGGGACTTAGAGGCCGTGATGGCTTCGGGTCTAAATCAAGAAAAGCTAGGTCTAATAATAAATTCCTCTCGGGGAATAATATTCTCAGATAATCCGAAAGCAGAAGCGCAGAAGCTGTGTGAAGAAATTAATGAGCATAGGTAAGTTTGACAAAGAGCTAGTATTTGGTAGCTTTTAATCTAGACTAGCGTGAACCTTCGTGTCGCTTACCATCACACTGGGAGGGTGTCGTGCAAACAATCATCTTCGAAGAAGAACCAACTGGTCTTTCGAAAACTCTGTTCCTCGGCTTAACCCGGCATCAGTTATTGAACGGTGTCTGTCTGTGGTTCATCGCAGACAGGGTTGAGGTGTCCCAGCGACTAACAGGGCCAGATGTTGGTGCTGTGGTCATTTTCGAGTATGAACCCATCTGCGCAGAATCTATTCGTGTCTGCGCTGGAGACGCCCACCTTCTGGTTGTCTCATCCAACCCGGGGCTTTTACCACCCTCTGATCGTCTTCTGATCATCCCTCCGAGCCACCTGGAGGATTGTATTCAGATGGCTGCAGAATTCTTGAGGGTGGCCGTGATGGTTGCGTCTCAATCATCAGCAGAATCATCCCCCGCCTGAGAGAAGACACCGCGCTTCTACAGGCGGTTTCTCGTTTCTAGGGGTTTGACAATGTTTTTTAATCTGCTAATATAATCCCTAAGGGCCCTTTCGGGTCTTTTGTATTGGTTTTTTATAAAATTATTATAAGTTTAATTTATTTAGTAGTTAGGCCTTAGCGACTGGTTCTCGTACGTTGAGTTTTAACTATTAAGCAAAAAAGTATTATGGCAGAAGAATTTAAAAGAGATAAGCCACACGTAAACGTAGGTACTATCGGTCACGTTGACCATGGTAAGACCACTTTGACCGCG
>CAZUID010000058.1:0-3889 GCA_964620985.1 uncultured Candidatus Saccharibacteria bacterium
ATCTCTTCCTTGGTAACATAGTCCTCCCCTAACTCTAATAAGAATTCTGATGGTTCGTTCTCGCGACCATCATTATCAGAATGTGCATATGATATAGACAGTTCATGTTTAGCACGAGTCATCGCTACATAGAAAAGTCGACGTTCATCCTCCACGTCGCCCTCGTATTCAGGAATAGGTAGGTCTATGGCATTCGAAGACCCACTTCCTTCCCAGCCACGACGCACAGCATTTATTATGTACACGTGCTCAAATTCGCGCCCCTTAGAGCCGTGTGCAGTCATTAGGTTAACTCCTTCTATGATTTCTGGGGCCCCAGACTCAATATCTAAATTGTATTTCAAAAACGCATCTACAAAATACAAGAAATTAGAAAGTTTATAGTCCGCTCTTTCGCCTGCTTGCTTCTTGATCTCATCAAAGAGTTTATCTATTTTAAACAATCTATCTTGCCCGTCAGAAGCATTTAGCATTTCCTTCAGGTATCCAGAACTCTCTAAGAAAGATTTAAAGAAATTCGGGAAATCTCCTTGCTCGGACTCAATCTTTAATTTCTTTACAAGTTCTGCGAATTCTAGAAAATTACTGGGGTGCTCAACACCGGCATCTTGTAGGTTCTTCTTATCCTCAATAATTGCAAAAATATGCTTCTTGCCGTCTGTTCGAATACGACGAAACTTCTCAAGAATTCGAACCGAATCATAAGCATCTAAACCCAGGAAATTTATAAACAAAGCTTTACCGAGAGATTCTTCGTCGTTAGGGTTGTGCACCACACGCAAAAGCGTAATAAGATTCCTGATATTTGAATCATTTAAAACATGGCCTTTGGATAAAATCGTATAAGGAATGTTATTGTTATCAAACACAGACTTTATATCGTACACATATTTGTGTGCGCGATAAATCACGGCTATTTCTTTGGGTCTTATGCCACTCTCAATTTTCTTTTTTATATCAGAAGCTAAGAATAAAAGCTCAAATTTATAATTTGAAAATTCACGGATCAAAACTTTATCATTTTTCTCTTGGTTGGAATTTAGTCTTTCGGTATCCGCGAGCTCTGCATTGTGTTTTATTAAAGCAGTCGCCCCATCTAAAATATTTTGTGTTGAGCGATAGTTCTCTGTCAAAGTGATGTGTTTGATGTCTTGATACAGACTTTCGAAATGTCTGAAAGTCTCACGACTTGCTCCTTGGAAACGATAAATAGACTGCTTCTCATCTCCTACGGCAAAGATGTTTGCCTTACCTTCCAAGTGAGGCGCGTCGGTCAGGAGCTCTATTAAACGATTTTGCCCAGTATTGGTGTCTTGGTGTTCATCGACTAAAAAATATTGAAATCGCTCTGACAAATCCGCCTTGAGGTTTGGATTGGTTTCAAGCTCAGAGAGAACTGACAAAATCATATCGCTGAAATCATAACGTCCTAATTTTTCTATTTCTTGCTGATAGAAGTTAAATATTGTGACCATCTCGTTGGCTTTCTCGATTTTGTGATCAATCTTCTCCTTCTCTGCCGGCTTGATATCACCTTTCTTATATTCCCCGTAATCGCGCTTGTAAAATACATCCTCGTCTGTTAGTAAAGAATTACGCCATTTAGGAATTAGGGCTTCGAACTGCGCGGGCGTTAGGCCTTCCTTCTTAATACTATTTACAGCTCTTGCAATATCTTTCAAGAAATAAAAATCGTCATTGAAAGTCGAGAGTTCTGTAAAATCATTATCTCTTAAAATTTTCTCCAAGATCTCGACCCGCTCGAGATCGTTGATAACTCGTGCGCCAGTAAACTGCTTGAAATAAAATGGAAAATCTTTGATAACTTTCTCGCAGAAAGAATGGAAAGTAAAAATATTGATACGATATGCATCTTCGCCAATCATCTTCTGCAAACGCTCCCGCATCGATATGACTCCGGCGTTAGTAAAGGTAAGAGCCAAGATGTCTTCGGGTTTAGCGTCTGTCTTTTGCAATATATTAGCAATGCGCAGTGCAAGTATCTGAGTCTTCCCCGTACCAGGACCCGCCACCACCATCACAGGCCCCTCTATAGAGTCCACTGCCTCCTTTTGAGCCTTGTTTAGCAAGCTATATTGTTCTTTAAACCCTAGCACCGCTCCTTTTTGTAAAGACATATTAAGTATTATATACCCAAAATCCTATATCTTCTTAGGGAATAAATACGACAACACAATAGAGAAAATTAGAGCAAACATAATCACTGAAAAAGATACAAGGGATGAAATATGCACACTAAATATCCCAGCAAGCATCTTAAGTCCAATGAAAATAAGTACTACTGCTAGGCCTTTCTGCAGATGATGGAATCGATGCAAAATATTTTCAAGCAAGAAGAAAAGCGCTCGCAAACCCAAGATTGCAAAAATATTTGAAGTAAAAACAATGAAAGGATTCTGCGTTATTGCAAAGACTGCCGGTATAGAATCAACCGCAAAAATAATATCAGTTGCTTCAACTAAAAGCACAACCATAAAAAGCGACGTAAAAAAGAATTTGCCATTTTCGCGCAGAAAGAATTTCCCGCCATGATGACTATCAGTAAACGGCAGAAGTTTGTGTGCCAACTTCACAACCTTGCTATGCTTGAAATCAATATGCTCTTCTTTCTTGTCGCCTAGAAGTTTAATACCAGTGTAGAGAAGGATCGCACCAAAAATATAAAGTACGAAATGGAATTGACTTACAATATAAGACCCCGCGACGATGAAAACTCCACGGAAAATAATAGCTCCAAGAATACCCCAGAAAAGCGCTCGATGATGGTACTTCTCTTCCAGTTTAAAATAACTGAAGATAAGCATTATTATGAAAAGATTATCCACTGAAAGCATCTTCTCTGTGACATATGCGCTCAAGAATTCAATCGCTAGAATTTTACCCATGTACACATATATGAGAACCCCAAAAAGCAAAGACACCGCAATCCAGAAAATAGACTGGTACAGAGCCGAACGCAGGCTTATCTTGTGGCTACTCTTGTTGAAAAATCCCAAGTCTGCAATAAGGAACCCTGTCACCACCACGCCAAATATTATAGTTAAAAAATCTTGTGCTACCATCGTGCTATTCTAGCAAATTTTCCGATTTTAGTCCGCTTTATTGAGTATGCGAGCGCTGGCGCCCCCATCTCTTCGCCCAAGGAATTTGCAATACCCCTTACATAAGTACCACTAGTGCATTTAGTTTTAAAGCTCGCAATATAGAAAATTTCTTCTTTATTGGTGCTTAGACTTTTATTCCAAAGATCTAGTATTTCTTTCTGGCGAAAATCTCCCGTAACTTTTGCAATCCTTTTCTCAACATCAGCAACAAGCTTGCTTGCTTTAACTTTTTTCAACTTTATAAATTTTAGATTCTTAACCTCAACTTCTCTCTCTGGAATTTCAACTTCTTCCCCGCTTCTGCCGTAAGTAAACAAGGGTTTACCTTTCACGGTCTTAGAAGAATAAATAGGATATTTCTGAACAAATTTACCTTTAAATTTTAATAAATTATCTTTTATCTTTTTCTCTAAATCTTTAGCTATGATGTTTGTGTTATCTTTAGATAAAATTTTACCCAAGATGTCATAAGTATCCGTGGCAAAACCAAATAAAACTTCAAACTCGTACTCTTTATCTAGCCCTAGATATTTATCTTTATTTTTTGTCTCATCACCTGCTAATACTAAAAGCAGTCCACTTGCCATCGGATCAAGCCTGCCCGCATAAGTCATAGGTAAATCTTTGTATTCTTTGTTTTTTAAACGAAAAAGCTCCAAAGCCTCAAGCGGTGTCTCGCCTTCTTTTTTGTTTAATACTATAACTTTTTTCACTGCGGAGGCGCAGAGATTCGAACTCTCGGTGGTATAACCCACACACGCTTT
>CAZUID010000059.1:0-3873 GCA_964620985.1 uncultured Candidatus Saccharibacteria bacterium
TGTAAAATGCGAACAAAACAATAACTGCGCCAGACAGTAAAAATTTTCTCATATTATATCTATATTATACAACAAAAAATAAAAAAGGTTACGATTTTTCTCTAAAGGAGGTCTTCGGGATCAACCGACACTTCGAATTCTCTTAGGAGGGATGTTATTGTTGATAACAGCCTTTCATCGATAGAAGATGCATGTAGAAGCTCGGGAGTGGACCACTTTTTCGTCTCTACTTTTATTAGGGCGTTTGTAACATACTTATTTTTAAGTTTTGAGACAAAACCACTGAATATGTCTGGATTATATTCTGCTAAGCTCTCTTCTAGGATTGTTTTAGCTTGAGCGACTTCGCCCTTCTCACCTAGGTGAGTTATCTTGATGAATCTGACATAAGGCGGATAGCCTAAAGTAAGCCTGTCTCTTAGCTCTTCTCGTATGAAAGATATTAAGTCGTCTCTTTGAATAGCCAGGATGGCTTTGTTTCTAGGATTTTTTGTTTGAATTATTAAACTCTCGCTGGTTCTACTAATGATAGAGATTAGAAGTTGGATGATTTTTTCTCCCATTTTGAAGTTCGGGATACTCCACAAAGAATCGAAAGATGCGATGATAGAAGTGGGGACTTTGTCTTTGAGGTAAAATAATGCCATTTCAGTACCCACTAGTATTGCTCGGTGACTTTTCTCGAATTCCTCTATGATTTTCTCTGCTTCTCTGGCATTGCGAGCAGACTCCTTGTCTAGACGAAATATTTTTACTTTTTCACCCAAGTCCTCAAGTGTTTCTTTAAGTTCAGCTAGGACTGTTTCTGTGCCGACACCAAAAGGCATCAAGTTCCAGCTACCACATCGACTGCATATTGTGTTAGGGTCTTTTTCGGTACTACATCTATTGCAGATAAACATTCTTTTCTTACCATCGCGAGAAGAATACAGTACTACAGGGGAAAAGCAGTTATCGCACATCACGGTTTCACCGCAATCCCGACAGATGGTCATCGTAGCTAGACCTTTTCTTAGAGCGAAAACAAAAATATTTTTCCCTTTTGATAATGTTTCGCGAATTCTTCTATTGTTTTCTTCGGTGAAAATTTTGAAACCATTTTTTATTTCAGGGATTTTATTATTCTCGTTTTTTTCTCCCTCTATGTGTATTTCACCATCAAAGTTAACCTTGAAAGACATAGAACGTACTAAAGATAAGCCCTCGCTGTCTTTTCTGTTTATTGTCTCGAATCGCAGCAAGCTATCAGCTAAAATTAGCCTAGTTCCAGTTTTCGCGGCGAATATTTCTACAAAAATTCTAAGATCAAAATAAGGCCTACTTAAAGTTTTGTAAGCACTACTACTCTCGTTTTCTAAAATTATTGTGCCGATATCTTTACGGGGGATAGATAGGAAAGGCGCTGTTCCTATGATAAGCACTGGATGCTCACAGGCAAGCATGTTTTCAAGTTTTTCTACATTTTTCTTTATGCTCAATCCTCCATGCACTAAAAATGAAAAGTTCTCGATTCCTTTTGATAATGATTGGTAAAATGTATCTAAGCTGTGCTCTGTTGGTAAAATTACGAAGACTGATTTCTTCTGGGCGAAAGAACCACGGATGAGTGTTTTGTAGTAGGAAATACGCTCTTCTGTTGGAGCTTGAAAAAGTAATTTTTCTGCCTTAGCATTGTTTGTCTGATTTATGAAAGTGTCAGTTGCATTTTTAAAATTCGAGACTTTGTCATATTCGTCTCGTATCATTGATGGTATAAGTGATGGTATTACTCCAGCTCCAGCTTGAGCGAAATATTTATTTACTATAAAGACTGCATCCCAGAATTCTTTTCTAAATATAGAATTCTTTTTCTTTTCGATAACTTTCTTTAAGTTAAACTGCATATTCTTAATATCGGCTTTCATCGAAGATGCATCTTGGACTGAAGCGACCAAGCCAAGGATTTTTTTGTTTCTGATGGGTATTTCTACCACGTCACCGCTGTCCATTTCTTGGCTAGTAAAGTAGGTCAAATCACCTGAAAAGACTCCCTTTTTTATAGGCATGACCGTCACAATTTTCATGTTTTTATTCTAACATAACTTGTGATATATTTACTTTATGGGGCTTTTTTCCAAAAAACTAGGAATTGACTTAGGAACTGCGAACACTTTGGTTTTTCTGCCCGGCAAAGGCGTGGTGTTAAATGAGCCTTCTGTGGTGGCCGTTTCGGAACAAACAAATAAAATTTTAGCTATCGGTTTTGAAGCTAAAGACATGATAGGTAAGACTCCAGAGTCTATCATCACTTACTGCCCCATGAAAGATGGGGTTATTGCTGATTATCGAGTTACCGAAGCCATGCTTCACTACTTCATCAGTAAAGCGATGGGTAAGTGGAATATTTTCAAACCTGATGTGATGATATCAGTACCAGCAGGCGTAACTTCAACTGAACGGCGTGCGGTGGTAGAGGCAGCAGTGCGTGCTGGTGCCAGGAATGCGTATGTAGTTAAAGAGCCGATCTTGGCTGCTATTGGTGCCGGTATTCCAATTCATGAGTCTAAGGGTCATATGGTTGTTGATATCGGCGGGGGTACAACAGATGTCGCAGTTATTTCCCTTGGCGGAATAGTTGCCTCGACTTCAGTGAAGTGTGCAGGGACCAAGATAGATCAATCCATCGCTGACTATATTAAGAAAACATTCAATCTGGCTATCGGAGACAAAACTGCCGAAGAAGTAAAGATAAAAATAGGTGCTGCGGTGCCACTCGAAGAAGAATTGCGGGTGACTATTAAGGGACGAGATTTTATCCAAGGTCTACCACGTTCCGCTCAAGTCTCAACTAACGAAATAGTTAAAGCGATAGATGGAGAATTAAAACAAATAATTAAAGCCATTAAAGATGTCTTACAAGAAACCCCGCCTGAGCTTGCTTCAGATATCATCGACCACGGTATCATCATGACCGGGGGATCTTCACAGCTTCGCAATTTTCCTGATTTGGTTTATCGCAAAACAGGAGTAAAAGCGGTGCTAGCGGATGAAGCGATTCTTTGTGTTGCGAAAGGCACAGGCATAGCTCTGGAGCATCTAGATGTGTACAAGAAAACAGTCTTGAGTAAAAAGTAAATGATTTCTCAACATTTCGACAAAAATAACCTACACCATGCTTATCTAATAGAGAGTGAGCATGAAGAAGCCCTTGGAGAAGTTCTGAAATTTCTTACTAGTATTGGCGTGGATATTAGTAAGAATCCAGATTTTTATAAAATTGCAGTAGATACTTTCAAGGTGGATGACGCACGAAGCTTCAAGGCGCTTAGTAGTGAGAGAGGGGCGGGGAACAACAAAAAGATTTTTATTATCTCGGCCAACAACTTTTTACTAGAAGCGCAGAATACTTTACTTAAAATTTTCGAAGAACCCATAGCAGACACTCATTTTTTCATCATTGTGCCCGATATAGATACACTACTGCCGACTTTGGTTTCTAGGTTTTATCTAATCAAGAATAAAAACAAAACTCCTGATCTAGACACAGCGCAAAAGTTTATAAAAATGTCTCTGCGCGAGAGGCTGGATTTTACTAAGGAACTGCTAACAGAGGAAGAGGAGGAGGATGTAATTTCTTTAAACTCAACCAGAACCAAGGCTCTGAAATTTATAAATTCTGTAGAGGTTGCCTTGCATGGTGTCGCCCAAAACAATCTAACTAATTTCACGAACCTTCAAGGGAGTTTTAAGCAAATTTTTAAAGTCAGGCAGTTTTTACGACAGCCTGGTTCCTCCGCAAAGAGCTTACTGGAGTCAGTTTGCCTAACTGTACCCAGATTGTAATTTTTGCTATAATACACAAATGCAATACAATTTTTCCAATTTAAAACTAAA
>CAZUID010000060.1:0-3808 GCA_964620985.1 uncultured Candidatus Saccharibacteria bacterium
GGACCCAGAAGATTTGCTTTAATGCCTGTTCGTAACCTTTTTTGTTTTTTGTTGTATAATATAGGTATATATGAGAAAATTTTTACTGTCTGGCGCAGTTATTGTTTTGTTCGCATTTTACACTTTTTTGATTAAATCCAGCGAAGAACTGGCTCAAAGAGACCCGGCCCCGATCATTGCATCTAACACAAATCAAGAAGAACCCCCGATAGAAAACACCGGCACAGAAGAAAAAGTAACCACAAGCGAACCGAAACCAAAACCAACCACTACCGTCACAAAAGCCCCTACTACAACAACGCCTATAACCAAGCCTGTAACGACTACTCCCGTAACAACAAGCACCCCTACTCCTAAAACCACCAATGGACTCAAAGACGGAACCTTTACTGGGAACGCAGTAAATGCTTCGTACGGAGATGTACAGGTGTCCGCCAAGATATCAAATGGCAAAATAGTAGACATTACCTTCCTACAGTACCCAAACGACCGAAGTACCTCTTTACAGAAAAGTAAGCGCGCAATGCCAATTCTTACATCTGAAGCTATCAGCACTCAAAGCTCTCAGGTTGATATAGTCTCTGGAGCAACATATACCAGTAGAGCTTTTATGAAATCTCTAACATCTGCCCTCGCCAAGGCAAGAACTTAAATCTAAACAATGAAAGAAACTCGAATCATAATGGGTATGCCCATTACAGTTGAGATAGTTGATATTAATGCAGACCAAAAATCTCTGGATTTAATATTTGAATACTTTACTTTTATTGATAACAAGTTCAGCACTTACAAAAAAGAAAGCGAAATTTCTCAAATAAACATGGGCCTAATTAACGAGGCAAAATACAGTAAAGAAATGCGAGAGATTTTTGAACTTTCAGAAAAAACCAAGCAAGAAACTGAAGAATATTTTGACATCAGGAAACCTAACGGTTTCCTAGACCCCTCTGGTTTAGTTAAAGGCTGGGCTATACATAATGCCTCAAATACTTTGAAAAGTATGGGGTATAAGAATTTCTACATTGAAGCTGGGGGCGACATAGAAACTTTTGGTAAAAACAAAGAAGGCAAGCCTTGGACTATAGGTATTCGAAATCCATTCAATACTGACGAATTAATTAAAATTTTAGAAGTAGAAAACAAAGGCGTCGCTACTTCTGGGAACTACATCAGAGGCAACCACATATATGACCCCTTAAACAAAGACGTGGTAGCAGATATCGCCAGCTTAACAGTCATAGGACCTAATATATACGAAGCAGACAGATTCGCAACAGCAGCTTTTGCCATGGGTAAAGATGGTATATTCTTTATCGAGAACTTACCTGGATTTGAAGGTTATATAGTGGACAAAAACGGCACTGCCACCATGACTCATGGTTTTAATAAATATCAAAAAATAAATGCTTAAACATATCGACAATTTTTTAAATCAGATCACAATGTATCGCTTGGTGCTATACTTCCTTTTCTCTTTAGTTATCATCGCCAGCATGTTTTCTTACCTTTCTATATTGCACTACGATCCTAGTATGCTACTTCTCTCGACTGCGATCATACTTTTGGTATGTTTCGTAGTAAACTGGGTTTTTTCAAAAGCATTCAACGCACCCACAAACAATGAATCATTGTACATCACCGCTCTAATACTAGCTCTTATAGTCTCACCGCCAGAATCTTTCAATGATTTAAGCTATTTCTTCTTTATACTTTGGGTGGCAATCTGGGCAATGGCTTCAAAGTATATAATTGCTATAGGTAAAAAGCATATCTTTAACCCGGTAGCTGTAGCAGTAGTCATTACAGCATTTTCAATAAATCAAAGTGCGAGTTGGTGGATAAGCACTACAGCAATGACGCCTTTCATACTAATAGGCGGACTATTGATAGTTCGTAAAATCAGAAGATTTGACATGGTGCTTTCTTTTATTTGCGTTTCAATTCTAGGAACTGTAGTTAGTCGCTTTAGTGAAATATCCCAAGTGCCCCAACTCATCTGGGACTCTCTGGTAAGTTCTCCTACCTTATTCTTCGCATTTGTTATGCTAACAGAACCTCTGACTACTCCACCTACCAAAAACCTACGTATGTACTACGGGGCAATAGTTGGGGCCTTGTTTGATCCAATGATTCGCATCGGCTCTGTCTATTCAACCCCAGAGCTCGCTTTGGTGGTAGGTAATTTGTTTTCATATATAGTTAGCCCAAAAGAAAAATACATGCTGAAATTAAAAGAAAAAAAAGAAATAGCTGATAATGTATACGACTTTTCTTTTGAAGCAGACAAGACCGACTTCGCCTTTAAACCAGGACAATACTTGGAATGGACCCTTGAACACGAAAAGTCAGACAATAGAGGAAACAGAAGGTATTTCACAATCGCTTCTAGCCCGATCGAAGAATATTTACGTATGGGCGTAAAGTTCTACCCCAACTCTAGTAGCTTTAAGAAAACACTACTTTCAATGAAACCTGGTGATGTAGTAGTTGCGTCACAGAGAGCTGGGGACTTCACTATGCCTGAGAATAAAGATGCGAAACTATGCTTCATCGCAGGTGGCATCGGTGTTACTCCTTTTGAAAGTATGACTAACTACATGCTAACCAAAAAACAAAAAAGAGATATAGTCATGTTTTATTCCTGTCGTACCGATAAAGATATTGCATACAGAGAAACATTCGAACAAGCTCGCAAGGAATTGGGCATGAACACTGTTTATGTTCTGTCTGAAGAAAACTCAATCCCGGCAAATTGGGATGGAGAGAAAGGCTTCGTAACAGCCGAAATGATTAAAAAACATCTGCCGGACTTTAAAGAAAGAACCTTCTATATTTCCGGACCACACATAATGGTTACTATCTTCGAAGAGACATTATCTAAAATGGGTGTACCTGGTAGCCATATCAAAACCGACTTCTTCCCGGGCTTCGTCTAGAAGCTAAGATACTAGCACGACGAATTCCCCTCTTTGCTTATCTTTATTGTTTAGAAAATATTCCAACACCTCTCCTGGTGTACCTGTTTTAAATTCTTCATAAATTTTCGTAAGCTCTCTTGCGGTACAAACCTTTTTCTCTGGGCAAAATTTAACAAGTGATTCTAGAGTCTTTAGAATTCTATGGGGTGATTCATAGAACACCATTGTGCGCTCCGAAGATGCTATTTCTTTAAAGAGTGTTTCTCTCCCCTTCTTGTGTGGTAGAAATCCCAAAAAAGTAAATTCATGCGTAGGCAATCCCGACGCTGAAAGCGCAGCGATAACCGCTGATGCACCAGGTACTGGCATGACTTCAACGTCAATACCGAATTCTTCTCTTATTTTCGAAACAAGCATCGCCCCCGGATCTGATATTGTCGGCGTGCCAGCATCAGACACCAGCGCCAGGTCTCTGCCCTCTCTTATCAGATCAAAAATTTTATCTGTCTTTGAAAGTTTACTCTGAGCATGATAACTCATTGTTTCTTTCTTGATGTTATATTTATCTAGGAGTTTTTTTGTCTCGCGTGTGTCTTCGCACAAAATCACGTCAACATTTTTAAGTGTTTCAATAGCCCTAAAAGTTATATCTCCTAGGTTTCCTATCGGTGTCGCTACGACATAGAATTTAGACATTTTATTTCCTATACTTTTTAGTTCTCCACTTGTCTGCAACTTTAACTCGAGTTAATGATCTTTCTAGTTCCGTAGCAAAGTGTTCGAAGTCTACAATTTCTTTGTTCTCCATTTGCTTGCGAAGCTCTTCTGCACGAGCTTTGGCTTGGGCTATCTTCTCATCAGAAAGTTCATGCATGTGTTCTGCAAAGTCA
>CAZUID010000061.1:0-3762 GCA_964620985.1 uncultured Candidatus Saccharibacteria bacterium
TAGGAGGCTCTTCAAGAGTCTTGAGCAATGCACCCCAGGCATCCTTAGAGAGCATGTGAACTTCGTCGATTATATAAATTTTGTATTTGGAATCAAAAGGTAGAACTCGTGCTCCATCTCGAAGCTCTTTGATATCTTCGATGCCTCGATTCGAAGCGGCGTCTATTTCTTGCAGGTCATTGGCAGACACGCCTATATCGTGCGCAAATATACGCGCAACTGAGGTCTTGCCTGTCCCGCGTGAACCGACGAAAAGATATGCATGCGAAACTTTCTCATCTTTAATAGAGCTCTCTAGAACGTCAACGATATGATCCTGCCCGCGAACTTCGGCGAACTTTTGTGGTCGGTATTTACGATATAAGGCTAGCTCTTGCATGAAGCGATTATACCGCACTTTTAGTAAATTTAAAATTAAATGAAAAAGGGGGCGACGCGGAACAAGTCCGTCGTCGCCCCCTCGAAGTCACTCGCCTATGCGAGGAGCTACACGGCTAATGGGTCTCTCCCCCTTCTGGAAGGTCGATGATCTCAGGATCTTCTTCGAGATCCTCGTCGATCCTGGCGGAGGTTGGTAGATCTGAAACCATGATCAAAAAGGCTTCGATCTCCCGGTCGGTCACACGATCCTTTGGCAGAGTACGACGCCCAACATTCTTTGGGCTTCTGCCACGTTCATCCTTCTGCTGCTGATGCATTGCGCGACCCTCCCTACCCGGTTAGGATTGTGTCCGCTACCCCAAAATCAAGGTGCTGCGCGTTACTAATTTATAGTACCACTTTATATAAAAAGGTAAAGCTATTTTAGATTTTGTAAAAATTCTAAAGTTATGTCTTCTATTTCTTTCGCATTCTCTGCTTCCATAAGTTTAACTCGCAAATCTTTCGCCCCGTCGAAGCCATTCACATACGCTTTATAGTGTTTTTTCATTATTGCGAAATTCTTGTGCTTCACAAGCACTTCTTCGAATCTTTTCGTGTGTTCGATCATAACTTTCAGTTTGTCCGAAATGGATGGTACATACATTTCGCCCCGAGCAGAGTCGAGGGGTTCGTGCCCTTCGGCTCCGCTCAGAACATTTTTATTAGTAAATAAAAATGGATTACCAAAGATCGCTCGCCCAAGCATCACACCATCACATCCAGTCTCTTGTACTTTTCTTCTAGCATCATTAAGATCGGTAACGTCACCATTACCAAATATTAGAGTCTCTTTACCCATTTCATTTCGTATCTCTACAACTCTATTCATCAAATCCCAATGCGCGGGAACTTTAGACATTTCTTTGCGTGTGCGTAGATGCACTGTAAGCACTGCGACGTCTTCTTCGAGGATTGCACGAATCCAGGTTTCTATCTCGTTTTTGTTGTAGCCTATTCTTGTCTTAACTGACACAGGTAGCCCCGCAACTTTTGCCGCGCGAATTATTTCTTTCGCAAGCCCTGGATTCTTAATCATCGCCGCACCACAAGACTGCTTCTCTATGGATTTATCAGGACAGCCCATATTGATATCAATACCGTCAAAGCCAAGGTCCTTGCACAACATCGAAGCTGTTCTTGTGTTTTCGACATTAGAGCCGAATATCTGCGCAACTATTGGATGCTCGCCCTTATCGAACTTAAGATCAATCAAAAGCTTCTCTCGCGCTTCTGGATGCGCCAACCCGTCAGCAGAAACGAATTCAGTCCAGAAAACATCAGGCTTGCCGTATTTGGCAATGATTTCGCGAAAGACACAGTCAGTGACGTCTGCCATGGGAGCCAGTACAAAGATAGGTTTCTTCAATTTTCCCCAAAATCCTAAATCAATCATTATTTGAATTTGAAGTATACTTTGTTTCCGAACCGTAGGTCAATGTATAAGAGCGATGAATATTTCTTTTTAAAGTCAGTCTGTAGAGGCTCAGTGGTTAGTGCTGCTTGTAAGTTCTCAGCAACTTTTACAAAATCAGAATCTTTTTTGAAAATTATTTTCTGTGCATCTGGTGGTGGTAAATTTGAAACCAGGTAAAGCTCTACCTCTCCATCATCTTTCACAAGGATAGAAGATGGCTTCACTCCCATCTGCTTTAGTGAGTCTTTGAACAACGTCAGTCTCTCGAAAATGTCAGGATAGTATCGAGACCCTAGTGGCTCCTCGCTTTTACCCGTAAGTGCTCCGAAGAATTTAAAATACACATCATTAGAAAAGTAAGGCGCAAGGTCAAAAACGTATCCTGCCTTATCCATAAAATAACACTGGCTCTCTGCCAATGTTGCCCTCGCACCCGGGACATCAGCTCCACACCAAGTATGCACAGCTGTTCGCTCCGAAACAGAAACAGCCAAAGTCTCGGCGTTCTTGAGTTCCACATTTATATTTTCAAGTCGTGGGAATTTATCTGCGAGTAATGCCTTGATCTCTTTCTTGGGATAAAACAAGAAATTCGTCTTTGGGAAAAACCAAAGATAATACCCGCCAATCTCGCCATCGACTATTTCTCTAATTTCATCAGTCTCGACAATTTTGTTCCCGGATATTTCAACATGGGCTATATTTATTTTCTGCCATCGCGACAAGAAACATAATCCCACGAATAAAAGAATAAACAAAAAAGCCCAGACCGAAATCTTTCTCATGACTACCGCTTTATTTTTTCTTTTTAGCTCTAGAAGTTTCGGAGAATTGAGAACATTTCGCTTTTGCATCTCTTTAACTATTAAGAATTCTTTTTAATGAATTCTCTGCCACCCATATATTTACGTAGAACTTCGGGGATTTTTACTGAGCCATCAGCTTGCTGGTAGTTTTCAACCATAGAAACTAAAATTCTTGGAGTTGGGATGGCGGTACAGTTAAGTGAGTGTGCATAATGCATTTTTCCTTCGGCGTCCTTGTACCTTATGCCGAAACGTCGGGTTTGAAAATCGTGGAAATAAGATGCAGAAGAAATCTCGCGATAAGTGTTTTCTTTTGGAACCCAAAGTTCAATATCATATTTCTTAACCTGACCAAGTCCTAGATCACCACCGCAGTTTATAACAGTGTGATATGGGATACCTAGGGATTCTATGAATTCTTCGGTGTTGCGATTTATCTCTTCGTGAAATTTTACTGAAGCTTCGTGGTTAGCTTCACACAAAACAACTTGTTCCATTTTATAAAATTCATGAACACGAATTAATCCTTTCACATCTTTACCGTGACTTCCCGCCTCTCTGCGAAAACATGGAGAAAATCCTAAATATTTTACTGGGAAAGAATTCATATCTAGTACTTCACCTGCATGCATTGCCATAAGTGGTACTTCTGCTGTCCCTGCTAAAGTATCATCGTCTTGAGTCATATAGTAGTCTTCAACGTCTCCTGGCAAATGCCCAGTACCATAAAGATTCTGCTTGCGAACTATCACAGGAGGAATTATTGGAGAAAAACCTCTCTCTCCGAAAAAGTCCATCGCATAATTCCAAATAGCAAAACAAAGTCTCGCACCGTCGTTCGTTAAGAAATATCCACGAAAACCGTGAACCTTGGTGCCTCTTTCGAAATCTACCATCTTAAGATCGTTCATTATCTCGATATGATCTTTGAGTGGGAAAGAATCGGCCGGTTTTTCTCCCCAGGATTTTACTTCTTGGTTTTCTTTATCACTCGCTCCGTCTGGTACAGAAATATCAGGGACATTAGGAACCTTAAGCATTAATAACTGCCACTCCTCCATTACTGTCTTGAGTTTTTCTTCTTTGGACTTTATCTCTTCTTTCACCACACGCATTTCT
>CAZUID010000062.1:0-3661 GCA_964620985.1 uncultured Candidatus Saccharibacteria bacterium
GTGTTGCGGACAGATCATTCTCAAATCTCTTGCGTGCATCGGTAAATATCCCAGCCCTCTGCGCAGTCTTGCGTACGGATGTAGGGTCGAAATTTGCAACCTCGATAATTATATTTTTCGTATTAGCATCCACCTCAGCAATCTTACCGCCCTTTACTCCTGCAATAGCTAGAACATTCTTCTCATCGGCAATAACAAGGTCTCCAGTCGCAAGCTTCACAAGTTTGTTATCAAGCGTAGTCATCTCTTCACCTTCGCGTGCTTCACGAATCACAAGCGCTCCAGAGACTTTATCTAAATCAAAGCAATGTATAGGCTGGCCACAGTCATACATTACGAGATTGGCTGCATCCACAGCGTTATTTATTCCTCTCTGGCCTATAGACTCTAGGTGATCCACTACCCAGCTAGGACTTGGACCAATTTTTACATTGCGAACAATTCGCCCCATATAACGACGGCATTTATCGCTTTCAACTTTTATCTTTAGTTCCGTTGCCTTTGACTCTGGGATTTTGTATTTAGAAGTTGGGTCGGCGTAAGCGATATCTAGTAGAGACGCCACCTCCTTGGCAATACCTTGATGAGACAGTAAGTCATGCGCACGGTTGGGTAAAATTTTGATATCAAAAATGTAATCACCTTTTTCTGTTTTATCGAAACTCTCAACTTCAGCTACGTGATAAGTGAAAATATCTGCAAGCTTTTCAGCTTCTGGGGCCTCCGGTATATACCATTTAAGCCAGTTATAAGAAATTTTCATATTAGAATTGATTAAGCCTCAAATCTCCCTGATAAAAAAGACGCACATCTGGGACGCCCCATTTGATCATTGCGATTCTATCTAGGCCACCACCGAATGCAAAGCCTTGCACCTTGGTAGGGTCAAGCCCTAGGTTCTTTAGTACTTGCGGGTGAAGCATCCCCGCACCCATCATCTCTAGCCATCGGCCTTTAAACTTCGCAAAGACTTCTAGTGATGGCTCCGTGAAAGGGAAAAAGCTTGGACGAAATTCAACCTCAACATCCTCCCCCAACATCTTCTTATAAAAATCAGTCAATACACCCTTGAGATTCGACAGAGACACTCCATCTTCGATACTACCCACCATGATTCCATCAATCTGGAAAAATTGCATTTCATGAGTTATGTCTGTCGCTTCGTTTCGAAAAACTTTCCCAATAGAAATAAATGCTCCCGGTAGTCGGCCTTCACTCCCTGCTTGCTCTAACGCGCGGCCTGTCGCACTAGTGCAGTGAGTACGCATGACATCTCCAGGCCTACCCTTGATCCAGAAAGTATCCTGCATATCTCGAGCAGGGTGATCTTTACCCACATTTAAAGCATCGAAGTTGTACCATTCACTCTCAAGCTCAGGACCCATAGCAATCTCAAAGCCAAGCGCAGAAAAAGCCTGATATGCCTCATTGGCGAGTATTGAAAGCGGATGCTCGGTACCTGTATTCATTTAGTTAATATAACAAAAAAGCTCTCTAAAATCTACTTAACAGTCGTAGCGATTTTAAGCTTCTTGTAGTTCTTCTTGTATTGATTTTCGTGCTTCTGGCGATTCTTACGAAAGATAAATTGATTTAATTTCTTTGGGAATTTTTCGCTTAGCATACACAGCCCTGAACAATATCCACGAAGCTTGTGCGTACAATCAGGGCAACAGATAAACAGCACATGGCAAAGTATATTTTTGCAATGTATATATTCATCACATTTAACTTTTTCACAAATCTGACAATCAGAAATAGTTTCTTCGCCAACCCGCTCCCCCAACCTCTCGTCAAATACGAAATTCTTTCCGCGAAATTTATTTTTGAGTCCCATCTCTTTCACCTGTCGCGCATAATCAATGATGCCACCCTTTATGTGCTTCACGTTTTTAAAACCATTATGCTTCATCCAAGCCGAAGCCTTCTCGCAACGAATTCCTCCTGTACAGTAAAGCAACACTTCTTCATCCTTCTTTGATTTGAACATGTCGTGGACTTTCGCGAGTTGCTCTCTGAAAGTATCTACATCCATAATTTTCGCACCGTCGAAATGCCCAATCATCGCCTCGTAGAAATTGCGCATGTCTATAACTGTGACCCCACGATCAATCATGTCATTAACGTCTTTAGCAGTAGCGTAGTCTCCGGTATCTGCAGGATCGAATGTTTTATCGTCTAGTCCATCTGCAACTATTTTATTGCGAACTTTTACAATTAATTTAATGAAACTAGACATGCCTTTCTCCTCCACCGCAACTTTATAAGGCACACCAGTAAACTCAGGAATACTCTGAATAAATTTATCGAATTTTTCCCAGTTGTGCTCTGGCACATTCATCTGTGCATTGATGCCTTCCTCTGCAACATAAATTCGGCCAAGACATTTAAGCTCCGCAAATTTATCAAACAACATATCGCGCATCGCCTTAGGATGCTCAATTTTCACATATCGATAAAAAGACAGAGTCTTGCGACGAAAGTCTTCCTTTGCTAGATCTCGCAAAAGCTCTTCTTTGGATTTTAAATTAACATACTTCAACATGATGAAATCTTAACAGATAAGAATAAAATATCAACAAAATTTTACAGGATGCAGTCAGCGCGAAAACATAAGTGCCCAAGGAAAATTTCTTAATTTATCCTTGGGCACGCCTGGCTACAACTTATCAAACACGTTGATATAACTTCTTGGCTCTCTCAACACCTTCGTGGATTCCTCTCAACAACGCCGACCCAAACCCCGCATGTTCCATCTCCGCAAGTGCAGCTATGGTGCATCCTCCAGGTGTAGTCACTCGGTCAATCTCTACTTCAGGGTGGCTGTGAGCCGACATGATTGCTGCACCCTTCAAGACCTGGCTTGCAATCCTGAGAGCTTCACGCTCTCCAAACCCGTGTTGAATGCCTGCCTGCATGAACGCACGCACAAACTTCATGGCAAGAGCCGTACCTGAACCACACAAGACAGTAGCTTCCGGAAATTTCTCCTCCGGAATAACCATGACTTCACCTACCGCCTGGAAAATCCTGGACACCGACTCGCCATGCTCCACTGCAGAACTATTGAGTGCAAGACAGGTCATCGATGCTCCAAAGCGCGCAGCGATGTTGGGCATAGCCCGAACGATAGGCACAACCCCCAGAATCTCCTCCATCCGAGAAATAGAAACCCCAGAAACCACCGACACAAGAAGGTGTTTTGGACCAACCAACCCCTGAATTTCCTGAAATACCTCATCTGCTTGCGTCGGACGCACCGCAATGATGATGACATCTGCCCGTAACGCTTCACTGTTTTTCGTCAAACAGGTGAACTGCTGCCGCTCTTCGAGAGAAAACACTCCACTTCTTCTTGTGATAATGATTTCTCCGCGGAAATTTGCTGCCCGAACTCCTTCGGCAATCATTGTGCCGATATTGCCGGCACCCAACACAGCGATAGCTACCGGGGACTGCGTCATTTCTACCTCCACGATAAGGTTGTCAAAGAGCCCAAAGAACAAAAGACCACCTCGCTGGGTGGCCCGTGTCTGCGTTTAAGTTTTTTATAGAGATTTAAGCGCAAAAACCAACCACCCAAATTGGGGTTGTTGGTACGGGTAAAACATTAATTTTGCACTTCCTAACCATACTTTATGTATATCATGAACGAAAACAG
>CAZUID010000063.1:0-3647 GCA_964620985.1 uncultured Candidatus Saccharibacteria bacterium
TCTTCATCTGCTGTTTCTGGGAAAATAGTGTGCTCTTTAATACCAAGAGTAAAGTTACCAATGTTGTCCACTGCCTTGCGGTTTACTCCACGGAAGTCCTTAGTTCTAGGTAGTGCCACGTTGATAAGTTTCTCAAGGAAAGAATACATGCGATCTCCACGTAGAGTTACAACTACACCGATAGGGTCACCTTGGCGAATCTTAAAAGAAGCCACAGACTGCTTAGCACCACGTAGTGCGCCTTTCTGGCCTGTGATCTTAGCTAGGCGATCCATGATGGCATTGTTCTTGTTCTTATCTTTCTTGATTGCTGTTCCAGTACCAACGCTAATAACCACCTTTTTCATTTTAGGAGCAGCCATGACATTCTTGTAATGAAAGTTTGCTTTCATCTTCTCAAATGCCTCTTTTTCTTTTTCTCTTACAGTTAAATGTTTCATGTTCGTTCTTTGTATTAAATTTCCTGATTACTTGCTCTACCAACTCGCACCATCTTATCCCCTACTTTTTTCTTACCAACGCGAGTAGCCTTGCCAGTCTTAGGGTCTAGGATTTGAACGTTTGAAGCATTTAGTGGCATAGCTACATCCACCATAGAGCCTTTCTCTCCAGAACGTCGAGGACGTTGGTGTTTCTTAACCATGTTCAAACCTTCAACAATCACTTTGTTTTCGCTAGGAAGCGCTCGGACAATTTTACCTTTCTTGCCTTTGTCCTTGCCTGTAGTCACTATTACGTTGTCGCCTTTTTTTAATTTCATAAATTTTCTTCTATGTATTATATAACCTCCGGAGCAAGTGATATTATCTTTTGGAAACCTTTCTCCGCTAGCTCACGAGGGATTGGACCGAACACACGGCCTGCCTTTGGATCTTTCTTACCTTTTTCAAGGATTACTACTGCATTATCGTCAAAACGGATATATGATCCATCCTTTCGGCGGAAAGCGTTGCTGGTACGTACAACCACAGCCTGATGAACATCCTTTTTCTTTATCATTTTACGAGGCTGTGCAACCTTAACAGAAATCATAACCAAGTCTCCGATAGCTGCATATCTTTTCTTGGAACTGCCAAGAACCTTAAATACTGCTCCTAGAGTACCTCCGCCGTTGTCTGTTATTTTTACTAGTGATCGTGGTTGAATCATAAAATTATTTTATTACTTTGAAATTTTTATCCTTGGAAATAGGGCGAGTTGATTGGATAGCTACTTGGTCCCCTACTTTGAATTTATTCTCTTCGTCGTGCGCCTTGTATTTCTTGTTAACTTTGTAGAATTTTCCGTAAAGTGGGTGTTTGACGAAACGAGACACAGAAACAACAACAGTCTTGTCCATCTTGTCAGACACTACTACGCCCTTAAGCACGATACCCTTGTCTAAGGTTTCGCCTTTCTTTTCTTTTGTTGTTTTCATGCTCTTTGTCATATTACTAATATTATCTACTGTTAATTTCAGTTAAAACTCTAGCGATTTGTTTACGAATGGTTGCACCCTCTTTCACATTCTTAGACTTAGAACCTTCAGCCTTAAATCTAATAGTGTGGAGCTCTGTCTCTAGTGCGGTATGCTTTTTCTTAAGCTCCTCAACCTTCATTTCTTTTAAATTTTCTTTTTTACTCTTTGCCATAAAATTATTTGTGCATTCTTGCTACTACTCTGGTCTTAACTGGAAGCTTAGTTCCAGCTTTACGCAATGCCTCACGTGCGGTAGCTTCATCAACTCCGTCAACTTCGAAGATTATGCGTCCAGGGAAAACATCGAAGCAATATCCTTGTGGATCTCCTTTACCCTTTCCCATGCCCACTTCTGCAGCTTTTGCAGTGAAAGGTCGGTCAGGGAAAATACGAATCCAAAGTTTACCAGCCTTGGTTAGAGTTCGAGATATTACCTTACGTGCAGACTCTATTTGCTTGGATTCTACACGAGCTTGGGTTTCAGCTTTAAGAGCGTAAGAACCGAAGGCAATCTTGGTGCCACGAGTATCAGGCGAGATCTTTTTAGGATTTGATCTCTTGGTTTGCCATTTTCTAAATTTTACTTTTTTCGGTAGTAACATGGTAGTTTATTAATTACTTGCGTTCTTATCAGCTTTGTTATTCTTTTCAGCGAAAATTTTACCTCGGTAAATCCAGACCTTTACTCCGATGGTTCCATAAGGAAGGACTGCGCGCTCACGCTTGAAATCAATATCCGCGCGGAAAGTCTGAAGCGGGATTGAACCACGCTTAAGCTCTTCCGTACGAGCAATTTCAGCACCGCCAGGTCTGCCTCCTAGAACTATTCTTGCTCCTTCTACTCCACGAGTAGTCATCACCTTCTCAATTATCTGCTTCATTACACGACGGTATGGCATTCTCTTCTCAAGACCTTCAGCCACCATGTAAGCCACGATAGCTGCATCAGCTTCAGGGTTGGTAACTTCTACGATCTCAAGCTTGAAGTCTTCAGTCTTAGTAAGCTTAAGCTTCTCCATTTGCTTAGCGATATCTTCTTTAAGCTTAGTTGCACCTTCTCCATTACGGCCGATTATTAGTCCTGGGCGAGAAGTCTTAATGATGAAACGAGTCATCTTCTGATTGCGCTCTATCTCAATCATAGAAACATACATTCCGCGTAGTTTCTTTTCTAGGTATTGACGCAAAAGCACATCCCCTTTTAGGAAATCACAGTACTTCTTGGTATCAGCAAACCAGCGACTCTTCCAGTCTCTAAGTATTACTAATCTATGTGCGTATGGATGGACTATTTTTGACATAATTATTCTTTAACTTCTTTCTTAAGTTTCTTTACTGCTTTTTTAGCTCTATTTTTAACTTTCGCTACTTTTTCAGCCAAGACTAAAGTTACGTGACTAGTTCGCTTGTTGATGCGGTGTGCGCTACCCATAGCTGCAGGCATCATACGCTTCATCACTATACCCTTGTCTACTCGTAATTCTTTGATAAATAAATTTTCTGGTTCAGCTCCGATTTGTTTTGCATTTGCAACAGCAGAAAGAATAAGCTTCTTTATTGGAAATCCCGCACGCTTTGCTAAATGTTCTAAGTTGGTGATTGCGAAATTCACATCCTTGCCTCGTACTAGGCCCGCCACCAAGCGAACTTTTCTAGGAGATTGTCTGTAGTTTTTCAAAAATGCTTTCATTACTTTTATTTAAATTATTTCTTCTTCGCATCAGCAGAAGCTCCAGCGGTTGCAGTCGCAGCCTTAGCCTGAGTTATTTCAGCCTCCTTCTTCTTCTGTTCTAATTCTTTCTGCATCTTACCTCCGTGTTTGATAAACTTCTTAGTTGGAGAAAATTCACCAAGTCTGTGACCAACCATGTCTTCAGTTACTAGAACGTCGATGTGAGTCTTGCCGTTATAAACGCCAAAAGTGAACCCGAGCATTTCGGGAGCTATCTGACAAGCCCTTTTCCAGGTCTTGATAGTTGGTGTATTGAGCGGAGTTTTACCGGCGATCTTCTTCAAGAGGCCTTCGTCCACAAACATTCCTTTTTTAATTGATCGTGTCATATAACGGGTAACAAAAAAGCTCCTAACGAGCCTTGAAACATACTAGCAAATATAAGAAGAATGTCAAACTCTCTCTAGAAAGAGAGATGCCCGCCTAGCACACGATGGTGCTGGCGGGCGGTTCCCG
>CAZUID010000064.1:0-3629 GCA_964620985.1 uncultured Candidatus Saccharibacteria bacterium
AGGTTACAAGCCTCAGTTCTACATCCGTACAACTGACGTAACCGGAGAAGTTATCCTTGAAGAAGGAAAGGAGATGGTTATGCCTGGAGACACAGTTAAAATTACAGTTAAGCTAGTTACCCCAGTAGCTCTAGAGGAGAAGCAGAGATTTGCTATCCGCGAAGGAGGCAAGACTGTGGGAGCTGGAGTGGTTACCAAGATTATTGCATAAGACATTAACTATCCTAAATGAAAGTTACTTTACGAGAGTAGCGATCACCAAAAAGCTTACTTTGTTCGTTTAAAATCAATTCATGGCAACTAAAGAAATAAAACCAAAAAAAGCTAAGACTTCTACAGCCAAAGTAGCTCGCGCAGGAGAGGAAGGTAAGGTTGTGCTCCGCATACGTGTACGAGCGTATGAGAGCAAGATTCTTGATAGTTCGGTAAAACAAATTATCGATACTGCTATGCGTTATGATGCGAAAGTTGTAGGTCCAGTTCCATTGCCGACAGAGATAAAGAAATACACGGTTAATCGTGCTTCTTTTATCTATAAAAATACACGAGAACAATTCGAAATAAGAGTACACAAAAGATTGATTGATATTATCAACCCAAACGCTAAAACAGTTGAAGCGCTGACCAACCTATCTCTTCCTTCTGGAGTTGATATCGATGTGAAGATGCTCTAAGTTTAGTTAACAGTTATAACATAAAAAAATGAAGTTCATTTTGGCTACAAAAGAAGATATGACAGAATACTTTGCCGAAGACGGTAGAGTTTTCCCTGTGACCGTGCTTAAGGCTGGGCCAGTAACTGTTACTAGAGTTTTCGAGAAGGCGAAAGATGGTTATGACTCTGTGCAGGTTGGGTACGGTGTGCAGAAAAAGCATCGCATAAACAAAGCACAAGTTGGCCAGATGAAAGGTGGTCTATACAAGACTCTCAAAGAATTCAGACTAAAAGCTGGCGAAGAAAGTTCTGCTAAAGAAGGTGATGTTATCGATCTTTCTGTATTCAAAGAGGGAGATAAATTGCAGGTTTCAAGTGTTTCCAAGGGTAAAGGTTTCCAAGGTGTTGTAAAGCGCCATGGCTTCGCAGGAGGCCCTCGCACCCACGGTCAGAAGCACTCTGAGCGTGAGCCTGGATCTATCGGTGGAGGACTTCGAACTCACGTGCCTAAGGGTATGAGAATGGCAGGACGTATGGGTTCTGACAGAATAACTCAAAAGAATTTGAAAGTTGTTTTTGTTGATACCGAAAATAATTTAATGCTGGTAAAAGGAGCGATTGCCGGGCGTCGTGGTACTTTAGTTGAAATAGTTTCAAAATAATTTTTATGGAAGCAAAAATCTACAACCAAAAAGGAGCTGAAGCTGGAAAAATTGAACTTCCAAAGCGTGTGTTCGCCGCTAAGTGGCGAGCAGACTTGGTTCACCAAGTCGTAGAAGGCATGCGCTCAAACAAGCGCGCAGGTACTGCTGATACCAAGGGTCGCGGAGGAGGTAAGAAGCCTTGGAAGCAGAAGGGTACCGGACGAGCTCGTCACGGCTCTACACGCAGTCCTATCTGGGTAGGTGGAGGTGTAACTCACGGTCCACTTGCAGAGAAGAACTACAAGAGAAAGATCTCAAAGAAAATGCGTGCACAGGCTTTGTTCTCAGTGCTTTCTAAGAAATTTGCTGACAATGAAATTATCTTTGTTGATTCTCTAGAAATGTCTGATATCAAAACCAAGCCAGCTATCGCTGTAGTAAACAGTATCGCTAAAGCTTCTAAATGGTCCGCAACAGCGTCTAGCAAGAAGCCTAGAATACTTACTGCATTTTGGGGTAGAGGAGAAAAGAAAGAAAAGAGCTTCCGAAATATCTCTGCTCTAGAAATAGTTTTCATGAATAATTTAAACCCGCTGGATGTGCTTAATCACCGTTACTTGGTTATCGAGAATCCGACTGAGAGTGTTAAGTTCTTAGAAGCTCGCGGAAAGTAAAATCAGTTTAATATCAAAAAGATGAAAACAAAAATAATTAAAAATCCAAGAATTACTGAGAAAGCTTCTGTAGCCCTAGAGCAAAACGCTTACACTTTCGATGTTTCTAAGTCTGCAAACAAGACTGAAATCAAGAAAGCAATATTTGAACTCTATAAAGTCAAACCAACCCGAGTAAACATAGTTATCCTACCAAAGAAAGAGGTAATGTCTCGTGGTATCAAGGGCTCAAAGGGTGGAGGTAAGAAAGCTATTGTTTATTTAAAAAAGGGCGACGAGATTAAATTTGTTTAATTTTTAAAAACTGATTATGAAGACATACAAACCTACAAGTAAATCACGCAGACAGATGTCGAACATCAATTACCGCGATGTTCTAACCAAGTCTACTCCAGAGAAATCTCTAGTACACGGTTTTCGTCGTTCTGTTGGCCGAAATAGCCAAGGACGCATAACTATGCGACACAAGGGTGGGGGACACAAGAGACTCTTCCGAGACGTGGATTTTCTATATGACAAGAAAGATATCCCTGCGACCATCAAGAGTGTGGAATACGATCCCAACCGCTCTGCATTCATCGGTATTGCAGTTTATAAAGATGGCGAGAAGAGATATGTAATCCTTCCGAAGTCTGTTAAGCCAGGAGATACTTTCCTTGTATCTGAGAAAGCAGAACTTGCTACAGGCAATCGTCTACCTCTTAGGAATATCCCAGTAGGAACTTTTGTATACAATATTGAAATCAAGCCTCGTGGTGGTGCGAAAGTTAGTCGTGGCGCAGGAGTGTTTGCTCAAGTTGTGGCTAACGCTGACGGCTACACTAACATCAAGATGCCTTCTACTGAAGTTAGAAAAATCGATGAGAATTGTTGGGCATCTATCGGTGTTGTTTCAAACGAAGAACATCATTTGGAAAATTATGGTAAGGCAGGACGAAGTCGCTGGAAGGGTATCCGCCCAACAGTGCGAGGTACTGCTATGAACCCAGTAGACCATCCATACGGAGGAGGTGAGGGTAGACAAGGACGCGGAACTCGAAGGCCAAAGACCATGTGGGGTAAGATCACTGGTGGACGCAAGACCAGAACTCCAAAGAAATACTCTAACGTATTCATCGTATCTCGAAGAAAGACTGGAAAGAATAAATAATACTAAAAAACAAAAAATCCTCTGCTTAAATCAAGTAGGGGATTTTTTGTTGACAAATTTTTATAATATGCTATTGTTGTTTTTAGATGAGTCTGGCCGACCGAAGCATGCTTCAGGGCCCGGAAACCATGGGGTCATGTTAGGGCAAATCGGCCAGGCTCTTGCATTGGTCGTAACGGAGGAGGGGATGGGAGGTTCTCATCGACTCAAAGGATCGAGGTGAGGGTAAAACCTCCTCCGTTGTGGCCACCCGCAGTTCTGTTTCACAATCTTCCGAGCACGTAGGTGCTCTCGAGACTACGGTAGGAGTCGGTAGTACTGGACTCACGAAACTCTCGAGACGCCTGCGTGTCCCGGCACATCGCTGGCCACTTGTAGTGGCCGGTCGTCCGAGCCTTCTCATCTGAAGGTCGAGGACAAAGCCCTCCAGCAGACAACGCTGGGGGGCTCTTTTTTTGCCAATTTAGCCCTTATAATAAGGGCTTTTTTCATATTGACTTTTGGGT
>CAZUID010000065.1:0-3417 GCA_964620985.1 uncultured Candidatus Saccharibacteria bacterium
GTACGCCTGAATCCCCGCAAACTGGTTGAAGTAATTATCGTAGAACTTCTGTGCCTCTTCGCGAGTACCACCTAGATTCTTCTGCAGAGCTGAAACCCCCATGCCATAAATTATTCCAAAGTTTATCACCTTAGCTCTGCGACGCATTTCGCTATCGACTTTATCTATTGGCACACCAAAGACAAAGGATGCCACCCCCGCATGGACATCTTTTCTTTCTTTAAAAATCTCAGTCATTTTCGGGTCCCCTGAAAGCATTGCAGCCACTCGTAGCTCTATCTGACTATAATCAAGAGCCAGAAGCTTGTAACCTTTCTCAGCAACAAAGCCACCTCGAATGCGCCTGCCGAGCTCGGTCTTAATAGGTAGATTTTGCAAATTCGGATCCTGAGAAGAGAACCTGCCAGTACTTGCACCGTTCTGAATAAATCGTGCATGTAGCCTACCGTCATCACCCGCCATTTGCGGGATGACATCGATATAAGTCGACAGGAGCTTTTGTAATTCTCTATAACTTATTATTTCTTTTATTATTGGGTTTTCTTCTTCGAGTTCTTCTAGAATGGAAATCTTGGTGGAGAAAGCACCACTAGCCTTTCTTTTCTTGCCGGATTTGATTCCCATTTTTTCAAACAACACCTCACCCATTTGTTTAGGCGAATTAATGTTAAATTCCATTCCGGCCATTTTATATATTCGAGCAGAAAGTTTATCTAACTCTTGATGATACTCTTTTGATAGACTAGCAAAGAAATCTTTATCTATGAGTATCCCCCTGTCTTCCATTTTCTTAACCATGGGAATAATGGGTTGCTCTATCTCTTCGTAGACTTTTTCGAGATTGTTTTCTTTTAGTTTTTTAAATATAAACTCTCGTGCTTTGGCAAAGGATTTAGTATTAGCAAAATTAAGAATATCTTCAAGATTAGGATTAGAAATATCAGAGTTAATAAGCCATAGAGCTATCGAAGTTTCCTGAAGCTCCTTCGCGTCCACCTCATCGGCAACCACTGGTTCGCTGATTGTTTTATTGTCGCTATGTCCATTCTCGCCAAAGAAGCTCTTGAGGCGATTGAACAAACTACGAAATTCGAACTTCGCAAAGACTTTCTCTATTTTCTGCGCATCGATAGTTTCCCAAAATGTTTTCTCTGGAATTTTGAAATCTATAGGTACATCTGTACGGATTTTCGCTAACGTTTTTGAGAACAATGCTTCTTCTTCATTGTCTTTGATAAGTTCTATCAGCCTTGGAGAAAGACCTGCATCTTTGAACTGCTTTTCATCTTTTTTTATTTTCTTATAAATTTCTTCAATAGTGCCAAACTTGGAAATCAACGTAGTGGCGGTTTTCTCGCCGATACCCTTGATGCCAATAATATTATCTGACGGGTCACCTCGCAGACCCTTGTAGTCCGGCAATAATTCGGGAACAAAGCCGAAACGAGCTAAAACAGCATCTTCATCATAGAGTATAGTGTCGTTGATTCCCTTTTTAAGAGTATAGATTTGAACTTTCTTATCGTCGATTAACTGCATGGTGTCCATATCTCCAGAAGCAATGATGATTTTCACATCCTTATCCTTCTTCATTTTAGTCACAATAGTGCCCAAAACATCATCCGCCTCAAAGCCCGGCGCATCATATATAGGAATACCAAAGGCCTCAAATATCTCTCGGGAGTTTTTAAGCTGGACCACGAGGGCGTCGTCGGTCTTAGCCCGGCCAGCCTTATAGGCATCATAGGCCTCATGACGAAATGTCTTCTGGGGCAAGTCATAACAAGCCACGATATAATCAGGTTTGAGCTCGGTGATTATCTTCATGAGCATAGTGGAGAGCCCATAGAGAGCCCCTGTTGGTTCACCCGCAGAAGACAGGAAATCGGGCAAGGCGTGATACGCACGATGGATGATCGCGTGGGAGTCGAGTAGGACTAAAGTCTTGTTTTTAACAGCCATTATGGAAATTATACCATTTGGGCTATACTTTATATACAATGGCATCTTTTGATGAAGAAAAGCAGAATAAAGACTTAGAAGACCTGCTCAAAGAGGAGGAAGAGCAGTTGGTTCAGATGTTGGCAGAGACTAAATACAACATGCCTTACGCCAACATGCTAAATATAGGCATCGATAACGAGGCCTTGAGATCTATCCCCGAGAGCGAAGCACTAGCTCATGGTGTAGCTCCATTTAAACTTTCAGGTAAAAATATTTTCATCGGTGTACGCTCTCCTTCCCCAGAACTAATGCAGGATATATACGAGAAAATTGAGAAGCAGGGGCTTATCCCAGTTTTTTATATGGTGTCTAAACGCAGTCTGGAGAAAGTCTGGAGTAGATATAAAGAACTTTCATTAGCTGAAAATTCCAAAGCGGGAGGCATTGAAGTCTCTGCGACAGCGCTACAGGAAATCATCAGCAAGATAACTAAGATGCAAGACATCAGCAATCTGATCAACCAAACTGTTGAAGAAGAAAAAGTTCATAAAATTTCTCATCTACTAGAAATAATCCTAGCAGGCGCAATAGCTATCAAAGCATCCGACGTACATATCGAACCAGAAAAGGACGGCTGTCGCGTTCGCCTAAGACTTGATGGCGTACTGCAAGACGTGGCGTATTTGAAAATGGATGTATACCCACTACTAGACTCTCGTATCAAGCTTCTCTCTGGAGTAAAGTTAAATTCTCAAACCACTCAAGACGGTAGATTTAGTATCGTAGAAGGTGGAGCTGAAATAAACGTGCGTTCTTCTTTTATTCCTGGAGCCTACGGCGACTCTATCTCCATGCGCGTACTCGACCCACGAGCTATCCAAATCAAAATGGAAGAAATGGGTATGGACCCTTCACTACTTAAGCTAGTAGAACAAAACATCGCGAAACCTAATGGCTTGATCCTGGTGACTGGACCAACCGGCTCTGGTAAAACCACTACCCTGTACGCCTTCTTAAGTAAGATATACTCTACAGAGATAAACATCATAACCATCGAAGACCCTATCGAATACCACCTAAACGGCATAACCCAAACCCAGATAAACCTAGGCAACAACTACACCTTCCCTGAAGGTCTACGTTCTGCCCTACGTCAGGACCCTGATGTAATAATGGTGGGAGAAATACGCGACGAAGACACAGCCAAGATAGCTGTGCAGTCTGCTCTTACGGGACACATGGTTTTCTCGACACTTCACACCAACAACGCTGCAGGTACAATCCCCCGCTTGATCGATCTTGGAGTAAATTCGAAAATCTTAGTTTCAGCATTATCACTCTCGATAGCTCAACGCTTAGTGAGAAAACTCTGCACAAATTGCAAAAAGGAAAAATCTCTAACTGAAGAAGAATCTAGTTTATTTAAAACAATCATAGATCAAATGAAGGAGGACGGAAAAGAATTGGAAAAAT
>CAZUID010000066.1:0-3239 GCA_964620985.1 uncultured Candidatus Saccharibacteria bacterium
CTGATAAAGCATTCGATTTCGTGCGAGCTGTTGCTGCTGGGACAGCAGCTGAAAACCCAGCTTTTGCTGAATATTTACTACTTGTGCGGCAGTATCCAGAAAGCTGGAGCTTGTATAAAAAAGCTGCACAAACTTTAAAGATTAATGATTCTCAGCCAGCCTTGCTTAAGGCAGCGCTCTCCCAACTTCAAGAAGAACTCATTGCTCGAGTCAACTGGCTAAGATTAAAAACAGGTGAGATAAGTGGTGACGATCTTGACGCTCTTCTTTTTGCAGAAGACATGGATGCTGAAGATGCAGAAGTGCAACCAAGTATGGATGATCTTACTGAGGAGCTAGGAATTCTTTATTTTTTGCTTGCAGAAGTTGTTTCTCCGCCAGCTCCAGAGGAAGTGATGATTGAAGATGAAGGGCTTGTGGGGGCGACTCCATCGCCAGAGACAGTTCCTGGTATGGTAACGCTTGAGAATGCTAGAAATGGTGTTGCATTTAGAGATTTTGCAGTTTACATGAAATGGCTTGGGCCAGAAACTCCTGATAAGGTCACAGACCCAGAAACTATAAAATTGATTGAAACTAACTTCTTAGATTTTATGCTTACAATAATAAGCGCAGACTATTGGGGAAGAGCTACGGATGCAAAGCTCGGAAATCTTGGTTTAAAAAACTGGCCAATTATTAGAAAACCTCCAAACTTCATTACTGTTAGTGATTTTTTGCAAAACCATCCAAACGATAAAATGAAGGTGGTGTTTGAGGAGCACTTAGACTTACTAGAAGAGCTAATGGCGGGTGGTTCTAAATGGGGAGGAATTGCTAAAACAGCATCCTTTGAACAGATAGTTGAGTTCGCAGACCATCACTTGCTTGATGGCAAGGGATTGAAGGCAATTGCGGAAATGAATTCTCCAGAGCAACTTACCGATCACGAAGTTCTTTCAAATGGGCAACTTATTTATGAAGGTTTTTACCACTATACAAATTGGGGAGCCTCGTATATTGAACTATCAAAAGTTGAACTAGAACAAATTGGTACATCAGTACGAGAAGGAGTTCGAACCAATGCTATAAGATTGCCCACTCTTGAGCTGATGAATAGATTAGCAGCTGCTTCTCCAGCAGATCGTACCCTAATTGACTTAGGCACTATAGACTCAGGAGCTAGGGACATTAAGTACCTAACACTGTTTTGGAAGCAGAGTGCATATGAGGGTGGTACAAAGCTGACCGATTCAGATCACTACAATGCCTTTAGAAAAATGCTTACAGAGTTTTTAGTTGTGGGTGAAATTAGAAAAGCAGAAACAGCCAATCATGGCAAGTATGGTCTGTGGCCACTGGAATTGGTTGCTGATGAAAAAAGAAATGTATTTAGAGAAGAAGTTTCTAAATGTGTTGGAGTTCGAAAAATAAGTAGGGGAGTGTTTCAATATATCCCCAATGTTAATCCAGATTATGAAAATGCAGGCAATATTATAGATGCTGCAGGCAATTTGGTCACAGCTTTTCATGATGCCTCAGGTGTTGAAATATCAAAAGAACAGTATCTTGAAAATGCTTTGGAGAAAGGAAGGCCATTGGAGCTTATGGCATATCAAATGGGAATATCGTTTTTGGAGCCCATGATTCAAGATTACCTTGGAATACAAGGGAACAAGGGTTCTAGGACATTTGATACTTCAACTTATAGGAGAAGGAAAGAAAACTCTGGTTCTGAGGGACAGTGGCTTCTGGGATTATGGCAGATAAGAAGACTAATGCTTCCTCCTGCAGCTTCTATGTCGGTTAGAATACAAAATCCAGAGAGCACAATAGGCAGAGGAGGGGGGTTGCGACTTAAGGCAGTTTCTGGTCACGCCAATCTTTTGAATAACGCAGTCCACCATGGGGGATTTGGTGTTATGGGTACACAAGAAGGTGCTGGTCAGAGAATTAAAATAAAAGATGCGTTTATGCATGTAGAGAAAATTTATAAAGCCCTTTCTCTTGGATTCACTGGTGTGGGGATAAATCTGTTTAATATCTCCTCGCTTGACAAGAGTTCATCTGGTTTTTTTACCGCTCAGGCTCAGCTCTTAATTAATGACGAAGTACTGAATAATATAACTGCTTTCACAGAATCAACTCTCAAGTATTGGCTTGCAGATTACTATCAGCCCGCAAGCGCACTTACAGCTGGTTACGATGCTAGCATTTGGACGCCTGTCTCTGCAGAGAAGGAGTATGTATCTCCGCTTTTTAGTCACATGTTTAACTTTACTGATGAGAAGAAAAATATGATTCTGGAGCGTGCAAGGGCGGGGACTGGTTTAGAACGAGCAATGATTATTGAGATGCTAAAAATGATATTGATCGAATCTTTAATAAGAAAAGCAACGGATGAAATATCTAACGAAGATGCTACAGGCATAATCTATGCATTTACTGGGAAGAATATTAGTAGATACAAGATCAAGGTTGGTAACGGTGGGAGCATTGCTTCTGTTATGCAGTTGACAATGCAAGATGTTGCTTACTGTTTTCAAGAGGCTCAGGTGAGGGTACCACCAGCACTTTACGCAGCCTTTAGAAGAGCGGGTGGAGTTGTTTAATTATTAACTTTCAGCGGAAAAATATTTTAAGTTTTTCTATTTTTTATAACTAATGGTTTGTTTTTGTTTTTCTTGAGTGGCTCACAACTATGTGGCTGATATAGAAAAGAAATTTTGTCTTGTTTTTGTGTTTGAGTGCTAACCATTCTTAGAAACCTCTGTTGTTTATGTTGGTGGTTGCATTTCCTTGATTTGGTTGTGGTCTATTTGGTTGAGTTGACGCTTGTTGATTCGTTGGTGTGTTTATTGTAGTTGGATTAACCTGAGGAGTGGTTGCATCAGGTGTTGGCTGATTTAACTCTCTGTTAATTGTACTACTTTCTCGGTAGCCTCTGGCAATATCATAGGTTTCATTTATTTCTTTTAGAGGTTTCATAACTTTATTCGCAATACCTAGAGGACCTCTAATAAGACCTCCGCCTGTGCCAATAATAGCACCACCGATTCCACCGATAGCTGCTCCTTTGCCAAATCCTGCTCCAAATCCTTCGCCTTTTCTTGCACTTCGTATTCCGCCTATCAATCCTCCTACTGCTCCTCCAGCAGTACCTAAGGTAAGACCAGCTCCAGCTCCCGCAATATTCCTCGCATTTAATCCTAATGGCATTTTACCACTCCAAGCTTGCTTTGCGTTAGCGAATCCCGCAT
>CAZUID010000067.1:0-1130 GCA_964620985.1 uncultured Candidatus Saccharibacteria bacterium
AGGGTTGGTGCTAGGGTTTATGTCTATAGCAAGGCCAAAAGCATGAGCTGAAGGGTTTGTATTAGAACCAACAGCACTTCTCGGGTTGTATCCTCCAATTGAATTTATCCTGTAATTTTTTATTGCAGGGTCAGTGCTATTTTTCCATGCGTTATTTATTATATTCAAGTCTGATACTATAGATTTGTGCACAGTCACACCTTTCCCCATAAATACGATATTAACTAGATTACTACTATCACAGGATGTAATTCCTTGTGCATTGGTTTTTCCGCATATTGAACTTGGGTCTGCGTCTATCTCTGGTCCTTCGATATATTGTATTTTTGTTGTCTCCAGTTTACTTAAATCTGTTTCTACCAGCTTTGGATTTATTGTATATAGTATGACCCAAGCACCTAGCGCAACCAGCAGACCAACAACTGCGTTGGTTATTTTCTGCTTGCCCTCTCCTTTTGCCCCAGGAAGCTCACTCGTTATGTATTCAAGCCCACCCATTATTATCATTAGTACCGCTAGTACTGCCGCTAGGCCTATTGTTAGCCTGATGATGGTATTTAGGTAATCAGCGAGGGCGTTGCTTCCAGAAACATCTACTGTTTTTACTAGCTGTCCATTAGAACCAGGAAGCGGTGCTAATAAATTGTAAGTTGAGGTAGAAGTGTTTCCTCCAGCTGGAGTTAATGCAGGTGCCGTATTTGATCCAGGAGCCCACAGAGACCAGCTTTTTAAACACAACCCATCACCTCCACAGTGGTAGCTTAGGTTGCCTGCGGTTGTACTATCTGATATGAAATCTCCACCAGCCGCCTTGTATACTTGAATATAGTATTCGCAATCTTTACCAGCTAGGTTTGCATCATCACATTCTGTTTCTCCAGCTGTAAGTTTTATAGAAAAAGAGTTACTGTTTGCGGGGAATATAAAGGGTTTGTGATTAAGTTCGGCGATGTCATCATCAAATAATCTAGTAGCACTATCTGCCTCTACAATACTTACTTCTACCGTTTTTCCTGAACAATTAGCCCCTGTTATGTTTAAAGTTACTGTTGGTGGTGTCGTGTCGTTAAACCAAGAGTCATTCTGTGCTCCCGAAGCCATATCGTTCGCCAAGCAGGCTCAGGACGCGG
>CAZUID010000067.1:1140-3227 GCA_964620985.1 uncultured Candidatus Saccharibacteria bacterium
TGTGAGCTGGTTGAGCTGTCGACAGTACAGTTCCCTAAAGATTCTGCAGAAATATAAGTCTCTGGTAAGAATGCCCCAGCTAGGATTGCTAGTAATATAGCTAGTAATATTATTCTGTGTAATGATTTTCTCATTAAAATTGTATGCTTATTTCTTTTCGTGACGACTGGAATATCTTGTATTGGTTTTCTATCTCAAGCTTTAGCTTGGACACTCCCGTCTCTTCTCCCCCAACAACCAAAGACAATATATTTTTTCTAGCGTTCTTTGTTTCTACTGGGATGTCCTTGATGTACCAATTCCATATTAAATCAGGCCTCCTTATGTCCTTCGGGGCTATAAAATAAGGTATTGCAACGATCGTCTCTTCACCCGATATTTGATGATTGTCAGATATCGCATTTTCCCAAATTACCCCTGCTCCAGTGATTTGTGGGTAAAATACTATTTCTGGGGTTACTACATCAATATTTATTTGAGAGCTTGCAGAAGATTTCTGGTCTGGGGTTATCGCTTCTACTGAAATATTATTAGCATTGTCTAGAAAATTATGATTATATAAAAAATAGTTTTTGCCATATCCTGATGCAGACTGGTCATTAGAGTAATTTTTTTGCCAGAAGTAAGAAACGTTTTTAGGACTAACGGTTGTTCCGTTTGAGTTTCTAAAATCAGGCATTGCAACCACTTTAATTTTACTATCTGCTACGGGTAGAGCCTTTCCCTTATAGAAAGCTGGCACGTATGAATCACTAGCTTGCCAAAGCAGAAGCATCTGGGATGGCTTTAGGTTTATTGTTTTTTCTATTTCTCCGTCAGGTAGGTATATTTTAGCTCTTACGACAGTAGAAGATCCTGACGCGCCTACTGTTACAGAAAATTCCTTCTTGCCAATTCCAGAGGTCACTGTTTTTTCATTTACTATCCAAGTTATTGATACGGTATCTAGATTGGCAGCATAGCTTCGTAGGGAAATGTTAACGTTTGAGTTTGGGCTAGGGTTTTCAGGTGAAACGTCCACCAAGATGCTACTTGGAGATACTGCAGAAACCGGACTAGCAACGCCGAGTCCTAGTATTAGTACCAAACATACCAATAAATATTTTAAACCCATCATAATAATAAAATTATTATATCATTTATAAGGATTTCCTGCTGTCTCTAACTCCATTTTTGCCTTTTTAATCGAAAGTATCTGAGATGGGTCAGATGTTATTATCTGATCTTCAGTGTAAGAAGCCACTATTTTGATGGCTACGTGTTTAAGCCCTGCGAAGAATATACCCTCTCCTACCCCAGACTCGAGTAGTAGATACTTTTCCTCATCTGTAAGGCTAAAAGTTTTCTGTAATACATCTATGGTGGTTGGAGATTGTTTTAAGAGAATCTGAATAGAAGAGTTGGTTATTATCGGTATACCATAAGGTGAGTTCATGAAGTCGCCTGCGTCCTGGGTTATGGTTGCAAGTCCTAGGTAATACTTTCTTCCGCGTTTCGCTATGGAGTACAAGAAAGAAGCAGTATCTTCGGACTTCATCATCCACCAAGCTTCGTCGACTACTAGCAGTCGCTTTTTAAGGTTTTTACGTACAGCGTTCCAGATATAGTGCATAACTATATACATCGCCACTGGTTTTAGGTCGTCTTCCATGTCTCGAACAGAGAATACTACGAATTTCTTGTTTATATCTACGTTCGAAGGTCGGTTTATGAAAGTTGCCCAGGTTCCCTTGGTATACTTGGTTAATCTCTGCATTAAGCTCTCACTTCCCTGCATACCACCAAGTACCATTTCGAAGTCAGATAAAAGCGGAGGCTCGATGTTTGCGAAGTTAGATTGTGCGGTTATATCTTTCAATGCATAGGTTTCTGATATAGCGCGATCGATCAATGAATCTTCTTCTGGACTAAGTCCTCCAAGCATCAAGCGGAACAAGCCAACTAAGTTAATGATATTTGATCTTAGTACGTCTTCTGCGGTTTCGTCTTCTCTGGGGATTGGTAGATCAAAAGGATTGATGTGGTGATCAGAAGATAGTGATATGTTGAAGTATCTACCGCCGACTGCTTCAGCGAGGTACTCGTAT
>CAZUID010000068.1:0-2805 GCA_964620985.1 uncultured Candidatus Saccharibacteria bacterium
TACGTGGACTTAAAGAGAACGTGATAATTGGACGCTTGATTCCCGCTGGAACTGGATTTTCCAATGCTAATCTAACTGCTTCGCTAGAAGAGGATAATGCCTCTTCGTCAACTTCAGAATAAAAAGTATGAACTCTCCCGTTCAAAAAATTAAGGAGAGAATGTCAATTGAAGATGTAGTCTCTTCTTACATAAAGCTTGAAAGCGCTGGGGTAAACCTGAGAGCGAGGTGTCCTTTTCATAACGAAAAGACGCCTTCGTTCTTCGTTTCGCCAGCACGGGGGAGTTACTATTGTTTCGGTTGTTCTGCGGGAGGGGATATATTTACTTTTGTAGAAGAATTCGAGGGCTTGGATTTTCGTGGTGCCTTGAAACTCCTTGCTGAGAAAGCAGGTGTTTCCCTTCAGGGTTATGAGGCGAATGCTAATAGTGCAGAAGCTGGAGAGAAAGAGAGATTGTATAAGGTCATGGAGGAATCTACTAAGTACTTTGAAAACAATCTAGCTACCAATGATGAAGTTAAAGCATATATATCTTCACGAGGACTAAATGAGCAGAGTATTAAAGATTTCCGGATTGGATTTGCGAAGCTTGATTGGCGATTGCTCCATACTTATCTATCTGCGAAAGGCTTTACGGATGTCGAAATGGAGAAGGCGGGACTGGTAAAGAAAACTGACAAGGGCTTCTATGATAGATTTCGTGGTCGGATAATGTTCCCAATTTCGGATTCTAGTGGGCGCGTGATTGCATTTTCTGGCAGGATATTTGAGAAAGGTTTAACCGAGGAAGAACTTAGCAAATCTGCAAAGTATTTGAATAGTCCTGAAACTCCGATATTCAATAAATCTTCAGTGCTTTTCGGAATTGATAAAGCTAAAGAATCCATTCGCAAGAATAATTTCTCTATTCTGGTTGAAGGTCAAATGGATTTGATTTTGTCGCACCAGGCTGGGTTTAAAAATACAGTGGCATCTTCAGGCACGGCACTTTCTGACTCGACTACTTCGAAGGGTAATGTTATTTCTAATCTGGGATTGATTCGTCGCTTGTCCAACAATATAGTATTAGCTTTCGATGCGGACAAGGCAGGACTTAATGCATCCAATCGTGCTGGCAAAATCGCTCTTTCATTCGGCATGGATGTGAAAGTTGCATCGATGCCTGAGGGAGTCGATCCAGCGGATTTAATTTCCAAGAATGGTGCGCCTGCTTGGAAAGAAGCGATACGAAATTCAAAACATTTAATCGAGTTTTTCTTAGACAAAGCTTGTAAAAGTGCAGGTGAGGATGAGAGGAAAATGGGCCGTGAAATCAAAGAAAAGGTTCTACCTTATGTGGCGTCACTTGAGAGTGCTATTGAGAAAATGCATTTCTTGAAGTTGATAAGCGATAAATCAGCCATCCCCATAGGGGCACTCGAAACCGACTTGAAAAAGATAGAACAAGACATGCGTAGCGAATATAAAGAGGTAGAAGAAATAGTAAAAGAAGAAAGTAAGATTTTCAAAAAAGATTATATTGAAAGAAAGTTATTAGGAATAATTCTTTGGCAGAAATCTATTTCTAGTCCAACTATAGACGTAGATTTAATCCTTAAAGAATTAGCAGATATTTTTAACAAAAAAGAGAGTGAGGTGCTCTTAGGCAAAACCGAGAATGCCCCAGACTTAATCTTTGAAGCAGAAGTATTTTATGGAGGAGATGCGGATTTAAAGAAAGATGTACGGGAGCTACTCGAAAATCTCAAACTGGAATCCTTGAAAGAAGAATTGGGTAAGAAAATGCGTGAACTCAAGATTGCCGAAGGGTCCAAAGACGTCGCTCGATCTACTCAGATTCTTAAGGAATGTCAGGTGATAAATGAAAAGATTCAAAATATTAAAAGTAAAAATGTAAAGTAGAATTATTATCAATAAATTATAAAATATGAAAAAGAAAACAAAAAACAAAAAGTTGGTCAAGAAAGCAAAACCTCAACCTAAAAAGAAGGTGGTTAAAAAAGTGAAAAAGGTTTTGAAGAAAAAGCCTGCAAAGGTGAAGGCTCCTAAGAAGGCTAAGGTCAAAGAAGCTCCTAAGAAGAAGCTGACTGTAGCCGAGAAGAAGGTTGAAAAACTTGATGTTTTAGCGAAAGAGCTAGTGGAGAAAGGACGCAAAAGAGGGTTCATTACTTATGATGAGATTTTGAAAACTTTCCCTGATATTGAGAACAATATTCTATTTCTAGATGAGTTGTATGATAAATTCTCTGAAGCTTCGATCGACGTTCTGGAGGGTGGTAATTTATTGAACCTTGATACTGATGTAAATGGTCAGGGGTTGGGGTCTTCTGCGGCACATGATTCTATCCAGATGTATCTCAAAGAAATAGGGCAGTATCCGCTCATTCACGCTAGTGAAGAGAAGGAACTTGCTCGACGAATCGAAAAGGGTGACAATGAAGCCAAGAATTTGCTTGCACGTGCTAACTTGCGTTTGGTTGTTTCTATTGCCAAGAAGTATGTCGGCCGAAGTGCGAACCTAACACTTCTAGATTTAATCCAAGAAGGGAACTTAGGGCTTTTCAAGGCAGTTGAGAAGTTCGACTGGACTAAGGGCTATAAGTTTTCTACCTATGCTACTTGGTGGGTGCGTCAGTCTATAACTCGTGCACTCGCAGATCAGTCTCGAACTATTCGTATCCCTGTGCACATGGTTGAAACTATTTCTAAATATAAGCAGACCCACCGTAGACTAAGTCAAGATCTAGGGCGTGAACCCCTTGCTGAAGAGATAGCGACAGAGATGGATATCCCTGTTGAGAAGA
>CAZUID010000069.1:0-2690 GCA_964620985.1 uncultured Candidatus Saccharibacteria bacterium
CACTCACATAGGCACATATGTTGGAGTTTCGCCATCACTCGCCTCAAATGAAAATAATAATAAAGAATTCTTGATCGTAAGGTCGAGAATTTTTTATTTTAATTAAATAATTAATTTTTTAAAAAATATTTTATATTTTTATTAAGATAAATTGATTTTTTATACTTCACTGCGTTCAGTATCTGCAAATTTTTATTTTATTTCATAAATAAAATTTGAGAGTTATCCACAGTTTTGTGAAAAAAGTATTGTATTAAATTTGAATATGCGAGATAATTAAATTGTTCCTTGCAATAATTATTTTGAAAAATATTTTCAAGGTCGTGATTATTGCAAATCACAATTAAAAAATTAAGTTCTTAAAAACTATTATGGCAGCAAAAAAGAAGGCAAAGAAGGCAGCAAAGAAAAAGACAACAAAGAAGGCTTCAAAAAAGAAGCGAGCTTAGTCTTATCTTTAGAAAAGCCCCCGCAAGGGGGTTTTTCTTTTGGTTAAATTCGGCGAAAAACCTATTTTATGCTAATATGTTCTAATGAGTATTTTCAGTAAGATATTTGGTGATACAAGCACTTCTTTTGTAAATGAGGCCAAAAAGACCGTTGCTAAAATAAACGCCCTCGAGGACACAATTTCAAAGCTTAAAGACGAGGATTTTCCTAAAAAGACCCAGGAATTTAAGGATAGATTGGCTAAAGGAGAGACCCTAGAAGACATTTTGCCTGAGGCTTTCGCCCTGGTGCGTGAGGTGGCTAAGAGGAACCTTGGCGAGAGGCATTATGACGTACAGCTTATCGGAGGCTTAGCGCTTCATAAGGGTAAAATCGCCGAAATGAAAACAGGAGAGGGTAAGACTTTAGTAGCAACTCTTCCGCTTTATCTCAATGCAATCTCTGGCAAAGGGGTGCATTTAATTACAGTGAATGATTATTTGGCACGTTTGGGTGCGGTGTTGATGGGGCAGATTTATAATTCTCTCGGTCTTTCTGTGGGAGTTATAAATTCTCAGAATGTTTCTTATCTCTATGATCCTAAACATGTTGAAGAAGATAAAGAACGTGATACAGTAGGTGAATTTAAGGTTATTTATGATTTTCTTAAACCTTGTACAAGGAAAGAAGCATATCACGCAGATATAACATATGGTACTAATCATGAATTCGGATTTGATTATCTACGTGACAATTTAGCAACAATGCCAGAAGGCTTGGTTCAAAGAGAGCATAACTACGCGATTGTGGATGAAGTTGACTCTATTCTTATAGACGAGGCTCGTACACCACTTATAATATCTTCGGCTTCAGGAGATTCAGAGGATTTCTATGTTAAGTTCTACCAAATTGCTAAACAATTAAAGAAAGATACAGATTATACAGTAGATGAGAAGCTTCGAGCCATTACTCTTACTGATGATGGCATCACTAAAGCTGAACAACTGCTGGGTGTAGATAATATCTATACCGAAAAAGGTATAAAATATGTGCATCATTTAGAAACTGCGGTAAAAGCACAGGCTATATTTGAACGCGACAAGGACTATGTGGTTAAAGATGGCGAGGTTGTTATCGTGGATCCTTTCACAGGTAGACTTCAGCCGGGCAGACGTTGGAGTGAAGGTATTCACCAAGCCATAGAAGCTAAAGAAGGAGTAAAAATAGAGAAAGAAACTCGTTCTTCCGGGTCAATAACTTTCCAGAACTATTTCAGATTTTACAAGAAACTCTCTGGCATGACTGGTACCGCGGATACTTCTGCTGAGGAGTTTCTGAAAGTGTATGGTCTAGACGTTATCGTGGTACCTACCAATACCCCTGTAGTACGTAAGGATCATTCAGATTTAATTTTCCAAACTTAAAAAGTTAAATTCCATGCTATCGCAAAAAAGATCAATGAGCTAAACGTAAAGGGTAAGCCAGTACTCGTAGGTACTATATCTATTGAGAAAAACGAACTTCTTTCCGTATATCTACGCCAGGAAGGAGTGCAACACACAATACTAAACGCCAAGAATCACGAAAAAGAAGGAGAAATTATTGCTCAAGCAGGTAAGCGTGGGGCAGTAACTATTGCTACCAACATGGCTGGTCGCGGAATCGACATCAAGCTCGGAGGCAATCCTCACACCAAAGAAGAGTATGAATTTGTTAAAAACGCCGGAGGTCTCTATGTTATAGGTACTGAAAGACATGAAGCACGTCGTATAGACAATCAGCTTCGAGGTCGTGCGGGCCGTCAGGGGGATCCTGGAGAAACACAGTTTTACGTTTCTCTTGAAGATGATCTAATGCGCGTTTTCGGTTCTGATAGGTTGAAGAGCATGATGGGAAGATTCGGTATTCCTGAAGATATGCCTATCGAGAATCGCTTTGTGAACAAAACTCTTGAGGGGGCACAGTCAAAAATAGAAGGATTCCATTTCGACGCACGTAAACATACTCTAGAGTATGACGATGTGATGAATCACCAGCGCAAGATTATATATGAACGCCGTCAGAAGATGCTTCATGCTGATAAGGTAGGTGTTGAAGAGATCCTCGACAAAGTATCTTTGGGAGTAGAAGGCGCAGAGCAAATTATTACAGAGAAGAGAAGTAAGTTAGGTGAGACAGCGTTTCTTGAGACTGTGCGCAGAATAGCTCTATATACCACGGACAATCTATGGATGGAGCACCTAGAAGCGATGGACTATTTG
>CAZUID010000070.1:0-2531 GCA_964620985.1 uncultured Candidatus Saccharibacteria bacterium
AGCGTCGGCTTGCATCTTCTTGATATCTTCTTCTTTTAGTCCAGAGCTTGCTTCGATGCGGATAGACTGAGTCTTGCCAGAAGTCTTCTCTTTCGCAGTTACGTTTAGGATTCCGTTCGCATCTACGTCAAATGTCACTTCAACTTGAGGGATACCTCTTGGAGCTGGTGGCACGCCGTCTAGGATAAATCTTCCTAGGGATTTGTTATCACTAGCCATTGGGCGTTCACCCTGCACTATGTGAATCTCGACAGATGTCTGGTTGTCCGCAGCAGTAGAGAATATCTGTGACTTACTAGAAGGAATTGTCGTATTGCGTTCTACGAGCTTGGTAGCCACGCCTCCTAGAGTCTCGATACCGAGAGATAGCGGGATAACGTCTAGAAGCAACACATCACGCACGTCGCCCTGGAGCACTCCAGCCTGCACCGCAGCACCGAGAGCCACGACTTCATCAGGGTTGATAGAAAGGTTCGGAGTCTTGCCGAAAACTTTCTTAACTTCTTCTACAATCTTTGGCATTCTTGTCTGACCTCCGACCATTATGATCTCATGCATGTCGGACATCTGAAATCCTGAAGCAGTCATCGCACGCTTGGTTATGTCTATAGAACGAGTGATGAATTCATCTGCGATAGCCTCGAGTTGCGCACGAGACATCTTGAGTAGTAAGTGCTGAGGGCCTTCTGCAGTAGAAGTGATGAAAGGAATATTTATTTCAGTTTCGATAGCTGTTGAAAGCTCTATCTTCGCCTTCTCAGCTGCTTCGTCTAGACGCTGTAGAGCAAGCTTGTCCTTACGAACATCCACTCCTGAAGTCTTCTTGTATTCTTCTGCGATCCAGTCGATGATCTTGTGATCGATGTCGCGACCTCCTAGGTGACTGTCGCCGTCGGTAGACTTAACTTCGATAACATCATCACCTATTTCAAGAACTGACACGTCGAATGTTCCACCTCCGAAGTCGTACACTACGACTTTCTCATTTTTCTTTTTGTTAAATCCGTAAGCAAGAGCTGCAGCGGTAGGCTCGTTGATTATTCTCTTTACATCTAGTCCAGCAATAGCTCCGGCATCCTTGGTTGCCTTTCTTTGAGCATCGTTAAAGTACGCAGGCACAGTTATCACCGCTTCAGTAACCTTCTCACCTGTCTTCTGCTCGACGTCTGCCTTGATCTTACTCAATATCATCGCAGAGACTTCTTCAGGGCGCATCCATTTATCCCCGATCATAACCTCGACGCCACCGTTAGCGGATTTCTGAATCTTGAATGATGCATTCTTTAAGTCTTTCTGAACTTCTGGATCTTCGAAATTGTGACCCATGAATCTCTTGATACCGTAAATAGTATTTTCAGGGTTGGTAACTGCCTGACGCTTCGCAAGCATGCCCACTAGTCTGTCGCCGTTCTTAGCAACAGCTACTATCGACGGTGTTGTTCGTGCCCCTTCGATGTTTTCAATAATTTTTGGCTGACCTCCTTCGATTATCGCTACAGCCGAATTTGTTGTACCCAAATCTATACCTATTATTTTACTCATATGTTTTTAATTTAATTAATTGCGAGAAGAAAATAAATTTTCCAAGAGCATTATCCTTATGACCTAACGCCGGGAAATTTGATTTTCTTCGAGCAAAGCTTGTAAATAATTTTTGCCTTACGTTAACCGATTATATACCCACTTTTTACCTTTTGCAAGTTTTTCGCGGTCGCGAAATGCTTGTCAAAAGCAATATACATGATAGAATATACCCATGTCAAGCAATAAGGGCTATTCCAAGAAAATATTGAAGATTTTGGGCGAAAAACCGGCTATTTCAGTGCCCGAACTCACAGATAAGATAATCACCCCAGACGGGTCTAAAAGCCCTTTATACGCGGTTACACGCTCTCTAAAAGGCCTTAGGGAGGCAGGTTTAATCGAGAGCATAAACTCAGGCCATAACGACTTCGCTAGGCTTACTAAGGAGGGTAAAAAGAAAGTTCATAGCCTTGTGCTAGATAGCGACACTACTCTGGTCAATACTGCCTGGGATGGCTTCTGGCGCATCATACTTCTCGACCTCCCAGAGAGTCGAAAAAGCGAACGCGAGAGTCTCCGCTACTTACTAAAGAAAGCAAACTTCGTCTGTATAAAAAATACAGTCTGGATATCCCCTCTTCCATACGAACACCTTTTCACAAATATCAAAAAAGATTTAGGCCTCACCACCGAGCTCATGATTATCGTGACCGATAAACTTGATCCCGAGACCGCCATCGCATTCATGGAAAGTTTGAAGAATTAATATATTTCTTTATTATAGCAACTTTCGCAAAATACTTTTGTTTTCCTTGAAGACACATGAGCGGTTTCAAACACGTTCTCGCACTTTCCTTGATGATCGTGATTATCTAACACGCAAGAACAAGACCTAGGTAATATTAGAGGTGGAGCTATTTTTTGTAGTCTTTCGAAATACCTGCAATTAGGACATTTAATAGGAATGGGGATATTTTGTTTTTTATAAAGTTGCAATTCACCTGGAG
>CAZUID010000071.1:0-2503 GCA_964620985.1 uncultured Candidatus Saccharibacteria bacterium
TATAACTTAATTTAGCATTAACGTTGCTCTACGGAGAGTTCTACTGGCTCGCATTACTTTGAGTTTTCTTCCCTCGCCTACCCAGTGTCATCTGGGTCACCGGCTGTAAACTTATAATACCACAGGCTATAATATTTTGTCCACAAATGCGCTAGTTGCCGTTGTGCCAAAGTTCAGATACTGAAATACCATTGTGGAGGTTGTCTACAACTTGGGCAATAAGTTTGGAAGTGCCTATAACTTCTAACTTTTTCAATTTACTCTGAGCTTCTTTCGTAAGGCATGAATCAGTGAACCAGATACCTGAGAAGTTGGACTCATTTAGGTTTTCGATTGCTTCACCTGAGAGAATTCCGTGAGTCGCGGTGAAGTACACGTCTTTCGCACCGTTTTCTTTCAGCACTTTTAGCACCTTGATAGCGGTACCACAGGTATCCGCCATGTCATCAGGGATAATAATATTGAAACCTTTCGGGTCGCCTATTATTTCCATGACTTCGTTGTAATTCACTTTCGCCGGGTCACGGAATTTATTTATTATCACGATATTGCCAGGGATACCCAACTGTTGAGCAATCTTTCTACAAGATGGCGCAGCGCCTAAGTCTGGCGCAACTATTTTGAATTTCTTTAAATCAAACTTCTTAGATTTAATATGTTTTATAAGTAGTGAGTCTGTATTCACATCTACCATCGGTATAGTCATCGGATGCGCATTGTAGCTACTTGGGTTGTGAAGCTTAAGCACCACCACGCGATGAGCTCCTGCCATCTGGAGCCTCATCGGGACTTTCTGAGAGAGCACAGGCTCGCGATGATTCGATGCTTTATCTTGTCTAGCATAAGGCAGACACGGCATTACCACAGTGATGCGTGAAGGCTCACCTTGCCTTAGAGCTAAAATCAAAGACTCGCATTCGTCTAGATCAAATGCGAGGTTTTCTTTATTGCCGAATCTAGGCTGAGCGATAATGTACACGTCTCGATCACGCACCGATTCAGAGTGATGCACTATGAATTCACCATTGCTAAAAGTTTTATAAACCAAAGGAGAGATTTTTGTCTTAAGGAGTTTGGCGACTTTTTCTGCTAAATCTTGATTCTTACCATCTGCGTTTCCATAGAGTTTCAGCGGGTAAGGGTTTAAGTTTATATGGTTTTGGTTTTTCATGTTGCATGTATATTATCATGAAAATAGTAGAAAAGAGAGTGGCGCGGGAGTGACCCCGCGCCATACTTCTATCCCTTTACTGATCTACTTACACAACCATCCTGCGAGGCTCTTCGATCATTCTTCTCTGTTTGAAAATACGCAGTGGCACAAGCTGAGCTTCTACCACGACGCACTCATGTCCCGAGGAAAGGATGTGTACCATTCCCTGAGAAGACAGGACTACACGAAACTGCTCATACCCTCCCTTCGTGCGCCTTGTCGCACTGCAACCACAAGGCAAAGTCTTAATCGTCTTTGGCACCTGGGCAACGTTACCATCCCAGGAAGCCTTGACCTCCTCGAACCAAACACTGAAGCACTTCCTATCCTTGTGCATGGCGACCTCGCTAGAAAGAGTGTGCGAAAGAACTAAAAACACCAGCCTCGAGGGCTGGTGTTTTCGTTGTAAGTTTGGAGTATTTTACAGCGCAAACATTAACCCTCGAGGCCTTCGAAAGTTAAAGAAGAAAAAGTTATTTCGCTGTATATTTTTATTCACGTTTTTATTATATATAACCATAAGTTTTATGCAACTAGTAAACACTGACCCCTATACGTTCTCGGACTTCAGCCATTTTCTCTTCGGCAACCTTCCTAGCTTTAATGCCACCGTCTTTTAGTATCGCTAGAGCGCCGTCAATATCTTTCTCAAGCTCTGCACGCCTCTCTCTCATTGGTGCAATGAAATTCTCTAAGTCTTCAATCAATGCTTCTTTTAAATTCTTGTACTTACCCGCGTGTTCTTTATAGAGTTTCTCGAGCTCTGCTTCGGAGCGAAGTAATTTATGAATTGCATAAACATTCTCAGGCCTCTCACCACTCGAGTCAGTCACAATGCTCATCACGCACTTCTTTATTTCTTCATGTGTAGCAAAAAGTGGAATAGTATTGTTATAACTCTTACTCATCTTACGTCCATCTATGCCGGGCACTATGGCTACTTCTTCAAGAATCTTATGCTCAGGCATTTTGAAAGTCTCACCAAATATTCTGTTGAACTTCTCTGCGGTATCTCGGGCTATCTCTATGTGTTGCTTCTGATCTGCGCCCACAGGCACCACATCTGTGTTGTAGAGCAATATATCTGCAGCCATAAGTAATGGATAGTTGAAAGTACCAACGTCTATTTCTTTATTCTTTGCCTCTGCATCTTTAAACGCATGTGCTCGCATTAGATAAGGCATGGTCGTTATAGTATCGAAAATCCAAGCAAGTTCTGTGTGTTCGCTGATATCTGATTGTTTAAAAAGCACAACTTTCTTAGGGTCTAGGCCTATAGCCAAGAAATCC
>CAZUID010000072.1:0-2416 GCA_964620985.1 uncultured Candidatus Saccharibacteria bacterium
AAAATAACAGCAATTTCTTATAGAACCGGATGAAAATTAAAGCAGATTAATTTTCATTCCCACCATTAGATTAGTTAACTATGGTCTCATTACAATAATACAAAATCGTCATTTAATCAAACCTGAAATAAAAGAATTCGAGCCCCCGCGGCGTGGTGCCGGCGGGGGCTCTGGGGTGATGCGTCGACTGCTTTATGGGCGGCGACGGGGCGTTTTCGCGGACTCGTCGAGGCGGATGACGAATCCCGTCACGTTCTTCTTGATGAGGATAGCTCCCTCGTTGTCAGGAAATGGGATCTTCCACATATGAATGTCATCATCCATCTCGAAGATGATGAGCCTTCCGCTCCGGTTGATCCGAACGGTAATCGTATTGGGTCCTCGGTGTTCAACCACGCCTCGACGATACAACCTGTCCCATCGCAGTATTTCGACAGGGGTACCTTCTGTAAGCGTGAAGCCAAGGTTGGGTTTTCTCATGTCTTCCTCTAGTGGACGGTGAGTGGTGAACTTCTAGCCGATTATTATTATACATATTTTCCAATAAATTTCAATACTAATAATTAAAAACACTTTCCGTGTTAGAATTCGTAAATGAATTGGAGTATTAAGAAAGTTAATGGGGTAGACGAGGTGGCGAATTTGGTCGCAAGTTCTGTGTTCCGAAATTTACAACAAGGTAAGCCTGTACTTCTTTTTGTCACAGGTGGCTCTTCGATTCTAGTCGGGGTGCGAGTAGCCGAGCTTCTTCAGGGAAAAGATCTGGAAAATTTAACAGTTACCCTAACTGATGAGAGGTACGGCGAATTTGGACACTCAGATTCAAACTGGCAACAGCTTATAGGAAAAGGTTTTTCACTTCCTGGTGCGAAGCTCGTGCCTGTGCTCGCAGGTGAGAATGAGGCAATGACAGTAGAAAAATTTAATACTATACTTGAGGAAGAATTAGCGAAAGATTCATACAAGATTGGAATTTTCGGTATTGGACCCGATGGTCACACTGCTGGGATACTGCCTGAGAGTCCTGCGCTAGATTCTACAGACTTCGCTTGTTATTACGCGAGTGAGAAATTCAAAAGGATAACAATCACCGAGAAAGTGATAGAGAGATTGGATGAAGGAGTTGTGGTGACGAAAGGTGAAGAGAAATTGAAAGTTCTAGAAAGTATGGCAAGTGAAATAGATAAAACTATACAGCCAGCGCAGATGTTGAAGAAGATTCCTTTGTTAACAATTTTTAATGATGTAAATAAATAATTATGAAAATAGGAGTTATTGGTTTAGGTAAGATGGGTAGTCAGATAGCGCAGAAGCTTCAAGAAGGAGGCTTCGAAGTTATCGCGCATAGTCGCACCAAGGAATCCATAGACGCAGTGACTGCGTTCGGTGCACAAGGCGCATATACTAAAGAAGAAGTTATCTCTGCATTCAATAGCGATCCTGTAGTGCTCTGGCTAATGCTACCTTCAGATATAATGGATGTCGAGCTTGATCTGTGGCTCTTGCTCGTACCTCCAGGAGGAATAATCATCGATGGAGGCAACTCTGACTTTCGTCTAACTAAAGAGAGAGAAAAGAAAGCGAAAGCTAAAGGCGTGAATTATCTAGATTCTGGTACTAGTGGTGGAGTCTGGGGATATCAGAATGGTTTCGCGATGATGATAGGTGGGGACGTGGCTTCATTTGAAAAAGTGGAGAAAGTTTTCCAGACTTTGTCTTTACCTGAAGGTGCGTATCACCACTTTGGAGACAGTGGAGCAGGACATTTCGTAAAGATGACCCACAACGCTATCGAGTACGGCATGATGGAGTCTCTGGCTGAAGGCTACAGACTACTAAAAGAAGGCCCATACAAAAATATCGATTTATACAAAGCCGGTGACGTCTGGCAACACCACAGCGTGATAACTTCATGGCTCAACGAACTTACTCGGGATGCACTCAAAGACAATCCAGAGCTAGAAGGCATAGATGGTTTCGTTGCTGAATCAGGCGAAGCTCGTTGGGCGCTCGAAGTTGCGAAAGAATTTAATATAGAAACTCCAGCAATGCAGTCGGCATTCGACGTGAGAATAGAATCCCAGAAAGGCAAAACAAATTTCGCGACCAAGCTTCTAGCGGCGATGCGTAATGCCTTCGGTGGACATAAAATAAACAAATGAATCAACAACCTACAATCCTTATAATTTTCGGAGTCTCTGGAGACTTGAGCAAACGATACTTACTACCTGCTATCGGGCAGATAGAGAAAGCAGGCATGATGCCTAGTGAATTTAAAATAGTGGGGGTTACGCGCAAGGACAGTATTGATGTAGATAGTCTGCTTGAAAAAACTGCAAACAAAAAGTATCTAACTTCAAACACAGAAATATATCCGATGAATGCTGACGATATCACTGATTATCAAAAGCTCGGA
>CAZUID010000073.1:0-2374 GCA_964620985.1 uncultured Candidatus Saccharibacteria bacterium
CTATCCCCTCTAGCATTTTCTTGCCGTACTCATCGTCCGCATTAGAAAGAGCAAATGCAGACGCAGGAAGCATCTGGAAAATCTTTTTCTTAGCTTCAAAATATTTCTCAAATGTTTGATGATAATCCAGATGGTCGTGGGTTAAGTTGGTGAAAATTCCTCCAGTAAACTTTATCCCCGCAACTCTATTCTGATCTACTGCATGAGAAGAAACTTCCATAAATACATATTCACACTCTTTATCCGCCATTTCACTTAGAAGTTTGGTCAATGTCACTGAGTCAGGTGTAGTATGAGTCACACCTCGTACTTCACCAGCTACAATATTTTCTACAGTGCCAATAAGCCCTGCTTTATATCCCAGAGCAGTTGCAATTCTATATAAAAGCGTTGCTGTAGTCGTCTTGCCGTTTGTACCCGTAACTCCAACAACTTTCAACTTTCGAGAAGGATTACCGAAATAATGCCTTGCAGAAAAAGACTTTAGTCTCCACCAAATCTTCTTTAAATTTTTGATAATTGGTTTCATTTTTATTCACCCAAAAATTCAAAACGATGCATCTTCTTGCCGTCAACCTCTACTTCCTCTAGAAACATTCCGATGGGTCTAACCCACATAGAATAATCATCATAAAGCTTGCGATAAACAACTAAATCCTCACCTGTCTCGGAGTGTTCCGCTACACCCATGACTTGATACTCCTTACCCTTATAATGCCTATATCTCCCAAGTTTTATATTGTTTCTCATTTACTAATTCTAGCATTTTTGACCTTGTATATAAATACAAGACCTGCAGAGAAAACAACCAAGGAACCAAATATAATAGGAACAAAAGACGCAGTTGCAGCTGCGATTAAACCAGCAAATATCGGTGGGATAGCTTGCCCCAGAGAAGCCACCGACGAGCTGATACCCATCACTTCACCTCGCATCTTAGGCTCAGTTTCTTTAGTTAGGAAAGAAGAAAAATTTGCCATCTGTACGCCGTTTGGAATAGAAGCAAAAGGAACAATCAGGAGTAAGTACCAGGCTTTACTTGGAAGCAAATACATCAACACTCCTAAAGCATTCAATATATACGCAGGGCCCAATATGTCGACTTCTTTGTATTTCTTGGCGAGATATCTCACGACCACAACTTGAGTCACAATAATCCACACCCCGATATACGCAAAGAAGTTTCCTATTTCTGCGGGAGAAAGACTGAATTTATTAGTTAAATAAACGTTAAAGAAAGAATAGAAGAATGCACTTCCCGCATTAAACAGAAAACCACACAACAGAAGCATTCGTATCTCTTTAGGGAATTTCTGGGTACTAATTATATTTTTGACAGAGCTCAACATGTCTATCTTCCTTTCGTGATCTTTGTGTTCAATACTTTCTCTGAAGAAGAAATATATCGAAAACGCATTAAACAAGGATAAAAGTCCTGAGAATATAAATGGGGTAGATGCATTGAAGAATGGTAATACCGATGGAGTTGAAAGCACCCCACCTAGAAATGGGCCAACAATGAATCCAAGACCAAATGCCGCGCCCATAGCGCCAAATGCCTTCGCCCTGTGCTCGTGATGCGCTGAATCCGCTATAGCAGCTTGAGCCACTGAAATATTTCCTCCGGTAATACCATCAACTAGTCTGGACGCAAAAAGTAAGAAAATATTCTTAGTAAGAATAGCGTACGCAAAAATAAAATACGATATCGCTGTGCCGAGTATAGAGATAAAAAGTACTGGTTTACGCCCGTATTTATCTGACATCGCTCCCAAAACAGGCGCCATGAAAAACACCGCAAAAGGGTATATCGCCATCAAAATACCAAGCAAAATCAAGCCCAAATCTACCTGAGAAGCCTGCAGGAGGTAATATGGTGAATTCGGCTCTCCGAGAAGCTGAGGAATAACTGGGATCAAAATCCCAACCCCGAGCATATCTAAGAAAATTGTCAGAAACAAAAACCACAACTTTTTATTCATAGTTTAGAAAGAACACAACTTAATTGATTAAAGATTTTCTGTGCTGAGGCGCATTTATCATCCCGCACTTTTTCCATTTATAGACTTCCCCGGTTGCAGGGTTTATAGATCCACATGGACAAGGGTCGTTGCGACCTACATCTTCATTAGACTGCTTAGATACTTCTTGAGCATTACTAGACTCTACAGATTCACTATGGCTAGTTATCAGTGTCTGCTTAGGCAGAGTTGTAGCTTCTTGTGCCTGACTGCGAGTAGCTTCTTCGACATTGAGTGTCTTAATAAGAGAGAACACTTGGTCTTTAAATGTTTCTTCCATCTCTTTAAACATAGCTAACCCGTCTTTCTTATACTCAACTATCGGCTCACGCTGACCATACGCACGTAGATTT
>CAZUID010000074.1:0-2234 GCA_964620985.1 uncultured Candidatus Saccharibacteria bacterium
TCGTCAGATTGAAGCTAAGGTTCACGAAAAGCTACGTCAGCACGAGAAAATTGCGAGACTCAAGAATTATTTTGATTAAATTTATTTAATCAAAATCTCAATCATTTGATTGAGTAGTTCGATAGGCATTGCGCCATTTAGGCCCATTATGTTTTTGTTTTTTGGGTCAAAGGTCAGGTATTCAGGCTTCGGGCTTACTTTGAGCAATTCTTCTTGTTTCTTGCTGGTGATTTCCTTGGTAGTTAGGATGATGCTATATGGGGTGCCACTAGCACCTGCGTTACTACCATCCTTCATATCTCCTTCTATTTTATCTTTAAATTTACCACTAGCTAAACAAGTGTTGAATGCTGTAAGGTCTAGCCCTATATCTTGGGCAATTTTAGGAAGTTCGCTTACCTCAAGTTTGTTGTTGGATTCAGTTCTCGCGAAAACCTCGTCAATGTATTTCCAGAATGCGTCATTGCCACCCTGCTCCCAGGCACATTCGGTTGCTTCAGCTTCATGGAAAGCCTTAGGATGTAACTGAGGAATAGGGTAGTGTCTGTAAACCCAGGCTACGTTTTTATTGCTTGCGACTAGGCTCTGCATCGTGTTGTGAAATACCTTACAGAACGGACACTCAGTATCTGAGTATTCTATAAATGTTATTTTAGCTTGAGCGGTGCCTAGAAAATGCTCTTCAGTAGAAGCAGGTCTTGGGTTGATGCTGGCCTCTCTTATGGCTGGGTTTCTGGCTGTGGGAGTAGTAGTTGCTACACTATCTTTGATCAAAATAGCTCCAGCTATAAGTAGCCCAGCTAGTACTATTGCGCCAGCTATCTGTTTTTGGCTGTTTTGGTTAGTATTTGTGTTTTTTATCTCAGTTTCTACCTTGTTTTCATCCATATTTTTGATTGTTTACCTATTAATTTATTCATTGTAACATTTAAAATAGATATGGTATACTATATCTAAACCTGGTCTAATGGGTCGCTGTTTGGTCAGGGCATTTATCAACTAATTTAACCTTGTGAAAGCAGGGTAGAATACATCTAATATTATGTGTAATGGTTTCAAATGTGGTAGTGGTTGCGTTGTAAATATGATCGCTAAGACTTTATTAATTGTTGGTGGCCTTAATTGGGGTCTTGTTGGGGCTTCTATGCTTCTAGGTAGTGCAACTTCTTGGAATTTGGTAAAAATGATTTTTGGTTCTATGCCAGTAGTTGAGGGAGTTGTATACGTTCTAGTTGGAGTTTCTGCGCTTATTTCTATCTTTGGATGCAGGTGTGCAAAGTGTAAAGACGGTGTCTGCGAGAATTGTGTTCCTGGAACAAAATCAGCAGAAGTAAAAATGTAAATTAGTAATGCTGTCGATTTCTGGTGCAATATTCTATATATTGATTTTTCTAGCTGTTTACGTACAGGTCTTTTTCCTTGTGACATTTTTAGAAAATCGTAAAAAGATATTTATCAGAGACGACGCAGTAAAACTTTTAAGATACCCAGCAGTGACCATCGTTGTTCCTTGTTGGAATGAAGAGAAGACTGTCTATAAGACTATTAGGTCTATATTTAACTTAAATTATCCTAAAGATAAATTAAAAGTTTTCTTGATAGACGATGGTTCCACTGATGGTACTTGGAATGTGCTTAAGAAGTTCGACAAGCAAAACAACATAACAATATTTCGTAAAGAAAATGGCGGCAAACACACAGCTTTAAACCTAGGTCTAGAGAAAGCAGACACAGATTTCTTGGCTTGTTTAGATGCGGACTCTTTTGTGGACCCTGAAGCATTGGTTCGCATTATGAGTTATTTCGAAAAAGATAGCTCTATTATGGCGGTTACGCCTTCACTTGTAGTAAACAATCCATCTACGTTAGTCCAAAATGCTCAGAAGGTTGAGTACCATATATCTGTTTTTGCAAAGAGAATGCTGGCGTTCTTAGGAGCCATACATGTTACCCCGGGACCTTTTACTGTTTTTAAGACTGAAGTTTTTAGGAAAATCGGGCTTTATCACTATGCACATAATACTGAGGACATGGAGATAGCTTACAGGATGCAAAAAAACCATCTTAAGATAGATTACTGTAGTGATGCATATGTATATACTAACACTCCGCCTACTGTGAAGAAGCTTTACAAACAAAGACTCCGCTGGATCTATGGTTTCATTAATAACACCATAGACTACCGCGACGTTTTATTTAGAAGAAAATACGGTAACTTCTCTATGTTCACTGTG
>CAZUID010000075.1:0-2234 GCA_964620985.1 uncultured Candidatus Saccharibacteria bacterium
TGTCTTGAGTTTTTCTTCTTTGGACTTTATCTCTTCTTTCACCACACGCATTTCTTCAATAAGTTGCATCTTCTGTGCCCCGTCTTGGTCCCGAGAAATACTTTGAGAAACTTTATTGACCTCTCCACGTAGATCTTCTACCTCTTTAAGCATCTTTAGGCGCTCATCATCTACGGCGATAAGCTTGTCGATATCAACATCTACCAGCTTTTTCTTGGCGCCGGCCTGTACAATATCCTTATTTTCTCTGATGAATTTGATATCCAACATATTATTCATATTATACATAAGAATTGGTATAATAACAAAGTGGCCGACAAAGAGACAATAAGGCGCCTACCGAAAGATAAATTCCCAAAAGCGCTTCTTGAAATTCCACAACCACCAGAAAATCTGTGGGTAGCTGGAGAATTGCCTCCGGAGAAATCTATTTACTTATGTGTCGTGGGTTCACGCAAGTTCACCTCATACGGTCGTGACGCCTGCGAGAAAATAATTGCAGGTCTTAAGGGCTACCCTATCGTGATAGTCTCTGGGCTTGCGCTCGGTATTGACGCGATAGCTCACAAGAAAGCTCTGAGTGTGGGACTCAAGACAATGGTATTCCCTGGCTCGGGGTTGTCCCGTGAAGCAATGTACCCTAAAACAAATGCGCAGTTGGCAAAAGAAATATTAGAACAAGGCGGGTGCTTGATTTCAGAATTCGAACCAAGTTTCAAAGCCACTCTTTGGAGCTTCGGCAGAAGGAACAGATTAATGGCAGGAATTTCTAAAGCAACATTAATAATAGAAGCGGGGGAAAAATCCGGCACAATGATCACCGCAAGGCTGACCACTGAATACAACAGAGACCTTCTTGCGGTGCCTGGTTCGATATTCTCCCCTAGTTCAGTCGGTACTAATAAATTAATCCGTTTAGGTGCAACCCCAGTCACGAGCTCGGATGACGTGCTTGAAGCATTGGGATTTGAACGCCCCGATAAGAAAGAAAAGCAAGCCAAGCTCTTCGCCGACCTATCAGAAGAAGAAAGCATGGTGGTGGAGCTACTCCGTGAACCACTCGAGCGTGATGAGCTCATTAAGAAAATGAAAATGAATATCGCTTCTGCAAATGCACTACTTTCTATCATGGAAATTAAAGAAATAATTAAGGAAGAATTAGGTGAGATAATGTTGGCATAGTTTGCAAAAAAAATATGTTTCGTGTAATACTTGGTGAGCAATGAAGTTATTGATTGTGGAATCACCATCGAAAGCAAAGACTATCGAGAAATATCTCGAAGGTGCTTATACCGTTCGCGCATCTGTCGGACACATTCGTGATTTACCAAAATCAAACAAGAAAGCCATCGATATCGAAGGTGGATTTATCCCCCATTATGAAATCTCAAAAGGTAAAGAAAAAGTCGTACACGATCTCCAAGCACTCTCAGAAAAGGCAACCGAAATACTTCTAGCGACAGACCCCGACCGCGAAGGAGAAGCTATCGCATGGCACATTCATGAAATTCTAAAGAAAGACAAAAAGGTGAAAGCTCCAACCAAGCGAGTAGTATTTCACGAAATCACCAAAGAAGCAGTCGAAGAAGCACTCAAGCATCCTCGTGCGATAGATGAGAACCTTCGCCGTGCGCAAGAAGCTCGCCGAGTGCTCGACAGACTCGTAGGCTACGACCTATCAGGACTTATCTGGAAGAAAGTCCGCTACGGGCTCTCAGCAGGACGCGTGCAGTCACCAGCACTACGCATAGTCATGGAACGCGAGCGTGAAATCCGTACATTCGTGCCAGAGAAGTATTGGAAAATTTTTGGACTTTTCGAAACACAGAAGAAAGACAAGTTAACTCTTACTTGTAGCGAAGAACCACGTGACGAGAAATTAGTGGAGAAAATAATGACCGAGGGGGAGAAGGGCGTCTGGCTAGTAGAAGAAATAAAGGAATCCGAGCAGAAGCGTTCTCCTCGAGCACCCTTTACAACTTCGACCTTACAACAGACAGCGAGTTCTCGCTTGGGATATTCCCCTTCTCGCACAATGCAAATAGCACAGAAGCTCTACGAGGCTGGACATATTACATATATGAGAACTGACAGCACCAACCTCTCAGTCGTCGCACAAAATCAGATCCTTGCATATGTAACTAAAGAATACGGAGAAAATTATGCAGAACGCAGAATCTACAAAACCAAATCCAAGAACGCCCAAGAAGCCCACGAGGCAATCCGCCCTACAC
>CAZUID010000076.1:0-2229 GCA_964620985.1 uncultured Candidatus Saccharibacteria bacterium
TTCTTGCCGTATATTTCAGAATTGCCATCTACGTCATACACCGAGATAGCTCTTGCAACTATCGGCAAGCTCCCTAGTGCGACTTGCAGACTTTGTAATTCTTTTTCTTGTTTAGTAAATTCATTATTTAATTTTATATTCGAGGAGGTAAAAAAGTAGCCTTCGAGAGCCAAGATAACAACCAATAAAATCAGAAGCGGTTTACTGTACGTCTCCGTGTTCATTTTTCGCTTCTTCTTTTTTAGACAAATCTTCTAATGTTTCTGCGGCTTTGTTTAGATTATTATGCACATCGCCATATTCAGGTAAATCCTCTAGAGACTTCACACCCATAAATGACAGTAGCTCCATGCTTGGCTTGTACACTATCTTTCGACTATCTTTCGGATCCACAGTCTTCTCTACCAGCCCGCGAACTGCAAGCGCTCGTAATATAAAGCTCGAATTTACTCCTCGGATATAGTCTATCTCTGCGCGACTTGCACCGTTCTTGTAGAGAACGATAGATAGAGTCTCGAGAGATGCCTTGGATAAGTCTTTGTTTAATTCTTCTTTTTGTAAATCCTCTATCAGGCTCGAAAGCTCAGGCGCAGTGCCGAGGCTTAGATCATTTTCTTTCTCAAGTAGCACGATACCGCGAGAGCTTAACACTTCTTTGAGTTTAGAAATAGCCTCTTCAAGTTCACCCATCTCCACTTTCAAAATCTCACCAAGCTTTTTCTTAGACATTGGCTCCCCTTTCCAGAACAATATTGCTTCTATTTTTGATTCTAAATTCATTGTAATTTTTCGATAATTATTTCATCTTCATTGTTCTCCTGCACAGCATGCAATATACCATTTCTTATGAGCTCAAGCATAGCCAGGAACCCGACAATAACCGTGACCCGCTCTTCTCGCGACATTGGGGCACCTCTATGGGTCGAGTGGCCAGTGAAATCCTTGAAGCTCATCTTGAGCGAATCCTGGATGCGAGTAGTTAGGCTGTCTATCATTTCTTCAATACTGATCACTTTCTTCACTTCAACTTCTGGTAAGAATTGTTGTTTGGGCATTTTACCCAACACATCTCGGGCAAAGCCCATCATGGATTCTTTGGTGATCTGATCATCAGGTAAGAACACCAGCACGTCGCTCTTGCGTTCTTGTGCAGGGAAAATAATTTTCTTACCGAAAGAGTCTTTCACATTTATAGCTAGCCTGTTGAATAATTCGTAGAGCTTGAGACGTTCTTCGAGATTCTGGATATCGCCTTTTTCTTCTTCGGTTAGGTTGAGGTTCGGTAGTAGTGAGCGAGACTTGATGAGTATGAGCGTCGCAGCGACTACAATGAAGTTCGATACTTCTTGGGGATGAAGCCCACCCATTTGGTTTATATAATTGAGATAATCATCGGTAACTTGAGAAAGCGAAACGTCGTTGATGAAAAGCTTGCGCTTCTCTACGAGATTGAGAAGTAGTCCAAAAGGGCCCTCGAAAACGCTAGTTTTTATTTTATAGGAAAAGTCTTCGCTCGTTGTAGTATTTTCTTCTGACACCTCAATATATTAGCACCCTGTAGTAGATTTTGGAAATCTTTCCAAAATTCACTACGGGGTTAGCATTTTTTCTTATAAAAGCTATACTAAATTCTATGCAAAATAAGAAGAAAAAAGGCAATGTCCGCCTCTCAAAAGACGTAGTCCCGGTAAAGTACAACATCGAGATAAAACCCGATCTTTTAAACTTCACCTTCGACGGTGTTGAGACTATCGAGCTTAAATTAAACAAACCTACTAAGAGCATAACCCTACATTCTAAAGAGATAGAGATATCTACGGCCGAAGTTTTAATAAATAAGACGAAGACATTCGCGAAAAATATTTCTTACAACGAAGACTCTCAGACTGCAACTTTCACATTTGCGCAAACTATTCCTGGAGGCAAGACAATGCTAACTTTGGTATTCAAAGGCATTCTAAATGACAAAATGCGCGGATTCTACCGCAGTAAGTATTCTGTCGACGGTAAGGAATTCCACATGGCAACCACTCAGTTTGAAGCGACCGATGCTAGACGTGCATTCCCATGCTTCGACGAGCCCGCACATAAGGCAGTGTTCCATGTGTCCCTGGTCGTGCCTAAAGGCAAAACTGCAATATCCAACACCTTACCCGTAGGCATCGCTGAACACGAGTCCGGCCTGCCTGCGCAGGCAGGCTTTGAAATAGTGAAATTCGCTCCGACGCC
>CAZUID010000077.1:0-832 GCA_964620985.1 uncultured Candidatus Saccharibacteria bacterium
CCGTCTCCGTCTGTGTCTTTGAGTGTTGGGTTGGTCCCCCAAAGGCCCTCCTCCCAGTTCATTACCCCGTCTAGGTCAGTGTCAGTGTTTACTAATTCTGACAATTTCATGTCCCCAGAATAGATTCCTGCACTTTCGTTGCCGTTGTTGTTGAATATTGTTTTACTTTTTATCAAAAAAAGTGCAAGCAAAACCACTATCGTCAAAACGATTAAAAGAATCCTTTTGTTTTTTAACCAATCTAATTTAATTATCTTTTAATTGTAACACTTTAGATAGAAGAAGCCAGTCGGAAATGGGTAAATCTTCAGCTCTTTTGTCCCCTATTTTCATTTCTTTCAATTTTTCTGCCGAAATTATGTTTTTTAGGTTGCCACTTAGCTTTTTCCTCTTGTGTGCGAAGCCGGCGTGGACTATTTTCCAGAAATTTTCTTCATTTATGTTGTTTTCTTGAAATGTTTTTCTAGAAATACCAGTTATGCTTATCACCGCTGAGTCGACTTTGGGTTGTGGCGAGAAATATCTAGCTTCTACCTTAGTCACGATCTTCGGCACCCCATATGCCTTTACTGAAATAGACAGTATGCTTTCTTTGTTGTCTCTGGCTACAATCCTTTTAGCCACTTCGTGTTGCACCATAAGCACCATGCGTTCTGGCTGATTGGCGTCAGTTAGGAATTTTTTAAGTATTGCCCCTGTAATATTGTAAGGAATATTTGCGATTATCTTGTATGGCGACTTGGGTGTGAAGTTTAAGATATCTTCATTTTGGAGAATCAAAGCGCCAGAGGCGATTTCTTTCTTGAATTTTTCTTTTAAGAATTCCACTAGA
>CAZUID010000077.1:842-2196 GCA_964620985.1 uncultured Candidatus Saccharibacteria bacterium
TTTTTCTATCGCTATCACTTGTCCTGCTTTTTCTAAAAGTTTTGCTGTCAGAGCGCCTTTACCCGGACCTATCTCAATAACTACGTCTTCCTTTGAGACTTCACCAGCGTCAACAATTTTGTTTAAAGCACTTTCAGATTTTAGAAAGTTTTGACCTAGCGACTTTTTTGCTTTGTGTGTTTGGTTTTGCATTATATGTAAATTGTTTTTATGCCACCTTTCTCCCCTTCTTTCTCTAGAATATCCGCTGGAATGTCGGCGAGGAATTGTGATGGAGCATTAATCTGTCGTGTGCCGAAGATTGTGCGAAAATTTGCGAAAGATAAAAATAATTTTTCTTTTGCTCGAGTGAGTGCCACGTAGAATAATCTTCTCTCTTCTTCACTGTCTTCTTCGTTTTTAGTTTCACCATCGCGTTGATGAGGGAACAGTCCTTCCTCGAGACCCACGATGAAAACATATTTGAACTCTAGACCCTTAGAGGCATGTACTGTCATTAATTTGATTCCATTTTTCTTTTCTTTTTTAACACCTCCACGTTCTTCCTCAGTCATTATACTATCCTGATCGGACGCCAACGAAGCGTCTTCTAGGAGCTTCTCCACTCCTAGGCCGTTTACTAGGTTATCGTATTTTAATGCGATGGTTGCTAGCTCTTTTATGTTTTCGAGTCTTTCTAGGTCCTCATCTCCACTGTTTCTAAGCTCATCTTCTATGCCTGACTTTTTAACTGTGAACTTTATAATTTCACTAGCACTTGCGGTTTGGATTTTGGTTTTTATTTCTTCGAGCAGTTCATAAAAGCTTCTGATTTTTAATTTTGTTTTTATTGGCAGGGTTTCGATTTCTCCAGCAAAAAGTTTGGCTAATGTGGCTTTACCTATTCCGCGTGTCGGGAAATTTATAATTCTTTTTATTTCAGACAGGCTGTCTTGGTTAAGTGCTGCACGTAGATATGCGAGAGTGTCTTTGATTTCTTTTCTTTCGAAAAATTTAGTACCTAAAACTTGATAAGGCACACTGTAGCGGATCATCGCCTCCTCTAAAGCTCTCGACTGAAAGTTGGTGCGGTAGAGAACCGCGATTTCAGATAGAACATCTTTCTCTTTGTCTATTATTTCTAAAATTTTTGTTGCGACAAATTCTGCTTCGTCGTTTTCTTCAAGAGCTTCGTACAGGCCAATCTTGTCCCCTGTTGTGTTTTTAGTGAATAGATTTTTATCAGGGCGGTATTTGTTTTTCTTGATTACTTCATTCGCGGCTTCTAGTATGTTTTGCGTTGAGCGATAATTTTGTTCTAGCATTACAACTTTTGCATTCGGGTAATCTTTCTCGAAACTTAAAATGTTTTTCA
>CAZUID010000078.1:0-2183 GCA_964620985.1 uncultured Candidatus Saccharibacteria bacterium
ACAACAAGCATTAGGTCAAGAACCTGGAAAATTATCAGCAGGCTATGCTTTCTTTATCATGGCCCTTGCCGCTTTTGTAAATATTACTATTGGGATAGTATTTCTGTCGACGTTTTTGCTTTTTATTGCCAGAGTTGTGGGGTTGTGGTTTATGATGATTTTTTCGCCAATTGCTTTTGCAAGTTTGGCACTACCTGGAGGTGGAAGTTTTTTGGGTCAATTTGGTTGGAATGGTTGGCGAGATAATATATTGAAACTTTCTTTTATGGCACCAATATTTCTATTCTTTTTGTTTTTGTTGGTGATGTTTTTGCAAATAATAATGCCTGGAACACCGGCAGACACTAGCACTCAGACAATTATGGGAATACTTATTCCATTTATTGTTATTATTGTTGTATTGAGACAGGCCAAGAAAATCGCAGCTGATATGGCAGGAGAATTCGGAGGCGCACTACAAGGGGCTTTTAGTAAGATTGCCGGAACAGCTTTTACTATGGCGGGTGGTGCGGTAGTTGGCGTAGCTGCTTATAGTGGTAGAAAAGTAATAGGAGGTGCGGCCTCAAGAAGATTAGCTAGTGGGGTAGATCAAGATAGGGTCGCACGCTACAATTTACAAGCAGGTGTCTCAGACAGAGCAGCCAAAGAGGCTAAGACAGTTGAGGAGAGAAAGCGACATGAAGCAGAGGCCAAACAATCGAGAAGATTGGCTAGTTGGAATGCGAGTAAGGTTAAAGCAAGTGCATATTTGAAAAACAAAGCAACTTTTGATGGTAGGCGTAGCTCTACACTTAGTAGAATTGGCGGAGGTATAAATTCAGTAGCAAACTATGCATCTAAAGATGTTCTTGGTGGAAGTGCTGTAAAATTAAGTTTAGGTAAGCCTACGGATAAGACTCAGGCGAAAGATGAAAAAGAGATAGCTAAGAATCGCTTAGCAACAGCACAACTATACAGCAAAGAAGATTTGCCGGGGAACGGAAATGAAAGTTTGAAAGACATTATGTCTGCAGCTGACAAGGGGATGGATCATCAAAATGACGTTCTAGAACATATTGATAAATATATAGAAGAAATTGATAAATCAGATCATTTTACAGAAAAAGAAAAAGAACAGAGGATTAGAAGTGCAAAAGATTGGAGAAATAGTGCAGAGAGCGCACAAACAGATGAAGAATTAAAAAAATCTTTTTCAGCAAGAACTGCGTCCGAAACCGTTACAAATGATAAAGGTGAGAAAGTTGAACAAAAAATAACATATAATGCTCCAACAGAATTGGTAAGTGAAGGAACTTCTCAAAGAAAAGCATATGCAGATCAGACTGATTATAGTAATTCACTTAGGTACTTTAATCCACTTAATAAGTATGCTAAAGAAAAACTCGTAAACGACATAAGAAGTAACAAAAAAAATGATGATCCAAAAGAGATGTTAAAGAAGATAGCAAAAGACTTAGGTTTTGTAGAAAAAGGCGAATCAAAGTCTGATGAACCAGAAAAACCAAAAGATGATGATAAAAAATAGTTTTTAAATTATGGCCGAAAAACAAACCGAACAACTTATAAAAGAACAAATGGAATCTTTACCAAGACCGGTCAAAGAGGCTATTGCTTCTTTCGATTGGGCGAGAGCCGTTTTTGATATTGGACGTAAACATGATTTACACGTTGATGAAATAGGCGAAGTTCAAACCGAGGTGATGTTGGTGGTTCTGGGACTTATTTCACCAAAAGATTTTTATGATCAAATGGTTAGTCGCGTAGGGATTGAAGAAAATCGTGCTCTAGAAGTTGCAACAGAAGTAAATGAAAAAGTCTTTCTACGTATTCGAGATTTTATGAAAGAATATTATGCCGAAGAAGAAAAATCTCAGTCAGAGAGAAAGGTTTTAAACAGCGCGGGTATTAGACTTGATGATGGGGAAGATTTACCAGAAGAAGTACTACCAAAGGTATCGATAGAGGATACAAAAAATAAAGAAATTGTAGATGAGGAAGAGAAGATGGTTGCACCACCAATAGAAGTCGCTAAAAATATGAATAACACAGAATCAAAAGAAGAATCTGAGTTAAAAGAGAAATTAAATAAGGCAAAAGATTTCACAGACGCACCGACAAACTACTTTGATCCCTATCGAGAACCAGTAGAATAGGGTTTATCACTTTCTACTTGTTAATTACTA
>CAZUID010000079.1:0-2106 GCA_964620985.1 uncultured Candidatus Saccharibacteria bacterium
CCCAATGCCGGATACTCTTTACCAGAAAATGTCGTCAACTTTTCTTCCTGTGCAAGAACCAAAGACTCTAATACTGAAGAGTTCTCAGGTACACTTAATGAGAAGTTTTCTGTGCTGATTTTAAAATTAACATTTATATCATTTTTCTTTTCAACTATTTTATTCTTAGAAGTTTGCGTTTGGGGACCTGAACCATTCTCGACACCAGACTTCTGTAGCTCGAGAGGTTTTGCTGATAGGCCAGCAACTGTATTTAAAGATTTAGAATTTATTTTCCAATTCCAAAATGCACAAAAGACTAGAAATAGTATCAGAAGTATATAAGCTATTGTTTTGTATTCTCTAAATTTTCTCATATATAAACAAAAAAACTCCATCCGAGGGAGTTTATCTAAACGCGTATGCGTTGTGTTAATTCCTGCTCGGGATTGCTTCGTGTTTGGTAATCGGACTTTCCAAGATATCTTGGATCACCGTAGCGGCACTGTGGAGGATTCACACCTCACTTCCCCAAACATGAACTATTTAATTGTCGGACACACGTACATACTACACCCAGCACAAAATTTTACAAGGTTGATAACTAGGCAAAACTGTGGCTATTTATAGCTAGGTGCTTCTTCTACTATATTGGCCTTATGATTAAAGCCTCTGGCGAACGCATACAAAACACTCGAAAGACGATTTAGATATGCTTTAGTTTGATCCCCTACTTTTACCCGGCCTTCCTCTACTACTCCAGTTACTCTTCTCTCTGCCCGTCTAGCTATGGTACGAGCAACATCGGAGAGCGCAGCAAGCTCTACTCCGCCAGAAACAAAGAAGGTCTTGATTGGTGGAAGCATTTTCTCGATGCCATCTATAATACTCTCAAGCCATTTAACCTTCTCTTCTACAATAGTTTTATCCGCACCCGCAAGTTCAGCTTGAATAATAAATAAATCTTGCTGAATTTGATTTACTGTTTGCGAAATCTCTATTTGGTTTTCTGGAATATCAAAATACATCCCAGCGGATTTAATCTTTATCAAACCCAGAAATGAATTAATTTCGTCGAGTGAACCCAGAGCTTCAGCGATACTGGAACTTTTAGAAACCCTTTGGTCGCAGCCAAATGTTTTGGTTGTTCCACTATCGCCTTTTCGGGTATAGAGCATAATTTGTTTTATATCTCACAAACTCCAGAGACACAAGCGAATTCTTTTGCGCCGATTGTGTTGTCAGTCGCTTCATACTGAGAAAGCTTGGAGAAATCCATCTTGCCGATAGACTTAGTGCGTCTCTCGTACTCTTCTTTGGTGATTGCTTCATAAGGTGCAAGTTGGTAAACATGGTCAGAGCGTGGCAAGAAAGAAAGTCCTCCAACCCAATCCCAGTTTTCGTACACAAAATTTCCAACCGCAAGCCATTCATCTGCTCCTACGTAGATAGTTGCTGAAGGATTGTGTTCTACGAAATGCTCCTTGAGTCTTTTCCATTCCTTAAGAAGATCTAGTGCAGAAACTTGATCCTTGAATATCGCGCCTTCTGGTGCCTTTACAGGGAATTCTAGAACGAAAGTTGTAGCGGTTTCTGCAGACTGACCAACTTCTGGCAAACATGGTACTCCTTGATCGCGAGCCATTTGTAGCAATGTGTCAGTGTGAGAAATTCTAACGCGACGAATGAAGTATGGTGCGTACCAAGGGTGCATACCAGAACCAACTCCTAGAAGCTGTCCAGAGTTTCCGTGAGGCTTCACACAAGTTATCGCGGTGGATTGATTGATATTTAAACGCTTTGCATATTTCTTGTTTACCTCAACAGCATGATCTTTAAGTGTTCTTAATACCTTGTCATCACGAATAACTGTATTGTCGTAATATCCAGTCAAAGACACACCGAGAAGTCTTTCTTCGTCACAATTCTCCTTCCACTTCTTAGAGAGGTATCCGAAATTAGTAAGAGTTGACTGATAAGTTCCGAGAATTGTCGCGATCTCCATTTTCTTCTTTAGAGTTGCCACAGTATCCTTAGGACGAATAACGATACTGGTTAAGTTACAAAATTGCTTTGAGCGAAGATATATTTCTCCACATGGATTTAGTCCGATCTGCTTCTCTTTTT
>CAZUID010000080.1:0-2088 GCA_964620985.1 uncultured Candidatus Saccharibacteria bacterium
CTTCTTCTGAAGCTTGGGTGGCTGCATATTCTGAGATTCCAGCGTATATTTGGACAGTTGTTAGGGGAGGAGCACTGGAGTTTCTCATAATATTGGTGCGAGCTGCTTTTTCAATGCCTTTTATTATTGTTGCCTGGGGATAGTTAATGAGCTCTGTTGCCGCCCCCATAAGTTGAAGAGTACTATCTCTATCTGACACAAATACATCGCTCAGCTTGAGTGCAGGCATAGATGTTTTACTTCTGTGTTGATTGGCTGAATCAAGGAGGAGATAGAGTCCCTGTTTAATGAGGTCAAACACTTCTTCGCCTGACTCTGGGAGCATACATTTAATATTTAAGCCAAGTCTACCAGGAAGCCGTACAGCCTCGTCAACTTGTTCAATATAGTTGGTGGTACCGACAACAAGTAGACTAGGACTAATATTTAGCGCTTCCTCTATTCCTGTTAAGAGGGTCTCAGTAAGACTTTGTTTCCAGGGATTCTGACTTGAAGACCTCCTGTTTGAGGCAAGCTGGTTAATTTCGTTCATAATAACGATAACTCGGCGACCTTCGTTTGCAAGTTTGCCAGCCTCTGTTAGTTTAACTAGTAGGTTTTCTTCGGTTGCATTGACCCATTTAGATAGTTGCCTGTTGTCAATATAAATTAACTTATCTGCGTTAATGGCTTTGGCCAATGCCTCTGCGAGCAGTGATTTACCAGTTCTGGATGGACCATGGAGCAAAATACCTTGCTCTGGTTTTACTCCGTGGGCGGCATATACTTGAGCTCTTTTAATCTGGTCTGCTACTTTTTTAAGTTCTCGGACGGCCATTTCTTGCCCCACAACTCCATACCAACTTACTGGTCGAGAAAGTTTCTTATCTAGCTCAGGAATATCCCTAGATTCTTGTTTTTGTCCAGTTACGTCGGCGACGATTTTAATCGACGGTGTTGGTTGTATGTGTTTAGGTTCTTTTTTTATGGGTTTTTCGATTATGGTTTTTTTTGTTATATCTTCAGTATTGACAGGTATTATTGCTGATGGGCGGTAAGGAGAAGATTCTCTCGGAACAGTAAGGACTGCAATATTATTAATGTTATTCACATCATCTGGGGTAAGCTTATAAAGCTTTATATTCTGCCATAAATTTTTTTCCTTTCCGTAAAATGCCCTTGCTAGTGGACTGTTAAGTTTTTTAAGTTCTGCCTTCAACTGGCGTAGTTGTGGGGTGGGACCTTTATCACTCTCTATTCTCTCGATTTCTTCACTCACTTTGTGGATTCCATCATCTAGTGATGTCTGATTACACCCAGGTAGTGTATATAACTCGTCTCCAGTCGTATAATATTGTCTACCTCCTTCGTCCGTATGGTGGTCCATTTTTACTACCCAAACTAGATTGTCGTTTCCTGGTTGATAACCTTGTTCATATGAGTAAGTCTTCGGGTAGACAGATGTAAGTAGGTAGCTATTTTGATCGGACCCGCCTGATGCCTCAAATAATTTGGCTAGATTGCCAACCCACAGCACGTCAGTGAGATTAAAGAGACAATTTGATGGTTTTACTTCTCCTGTTTCTGTCAGCACCGAGATCCCACCCTTACACTCGCCATATTCTGGTAGTAAGGCTGCTTGAGGGTAAACTAAGGGTCGCTCTTTAGTCATAATTACTGTCCAAAAACTACTTTTTGCATAGTAGAGTACATGTGTCGATATACATTCTTCCACTCATAATCCATCCGTAATACCGAACCATGTCCATTGAGTTTTGCCGTGTCTACCATCAGAATTAACCTATCAGTTAGGCCAGCGTCGATTTCGTTCTTCAGTGCCCCCCAAACTTGCCACCGATCACCACTCCAAACAAGGTTGTGATCAACCCAGCTCATTATCTCCTCTCCGGGTGAATTAAGCTGTTCAGCATAGAGCCGGATTGCCCCCCTTGCTTCTTCTGGTGATTCGCAGGCACCAAAGACACTCCGCAACAGGTCACCAGATACAGAGAGGGTTTTTACCACTTTTTTTGCCTTTTGTTCTCTATTTAAGGTGGATAAAAAACCAGTACCCATGCCGCCACTAGAATAGATTTCTGTAAGCTGAGC
>CAZUID010000081.1:0-2075 GCA_964620985.1 uncultured Candidatus Saccharibacteria bacterium
TAGTTTTCAGAATAAAGTATTTAGAAATATAAAAGAGTATCTAAACACTATCCTCTAAATTCTAGCTTCTAATATTTTCTAGATTCTAGCAACTAAATACTAATCACTAAAATGTATTGACATCTTATCTAGATTAGAATATATTAATTTTGTAATGGCATCATACACTGCACTTAAAAAGACTGACCCCGCAATCTATTCGCTTATCAAAGACGAAAATAAAAGACTCAAACAAGTTCTTGAAATGATTCCTTCAGAAAACTACACATCACGTGGGGTTATGGATGCACTGGGCAGTGATTTAACTAACAAATATTCTGAAGGGTATGCAAAAAAAAGATATTACCAAGGAAACGCTGTAGCTGATGAAGTAGAAATACTTGCTATGGACCGGGCAAAAGCACTATTTGGTGTGCCCCATGTGAATGTACAGCCATATTCTGGAAGCCCTGCAAACCTTGCAGTATATCTTGCACTACTCACTCCTGGAAAAGACAAAGTGATGGGCTTGAGTCTCGCATTCGGTGGTCATCTTACACACGGTGCATCGGTCTCTGCTGTTGGTAAATTCTTTAAGACTGTAACATACGAGCTAGACAAAAATGGGCAATTAGATTTTAAAGCAATTGAAGAAATGGCGATGCGCGAAAAACCAAAAATTATTGTATGTGGATTTACGGCGTATCCACGCGAAGTTCCGTTTGAGAAATTCGCAAAAATTGCCAAAAAAGTTGATGCATACCTTTTAGCTGACATTTCCCACATTGCGGGTTTGGTGGCTGGCGGTGCGCATCCAACTCCTGCCCCCTTTGTTGACGTGATTATGACTACTACCCACAAAACACTTCGTGGCCCACGTGGCGCGATGATTATGGTGACAGAAAAAGGCCTTAAAAAAGATCCAGATATGGCTAAAAAGATTGACGCAGCAGTATTCCCTGGTCTTCAAGGTGGACCACATGATAATCAAACCGCAGCAATTGCAGTTGCTATGCTTGAAGCTGCCAAACCGTCATTTAAAAAATATGCACAGCAAGTAGTAGATAATGCTAAAGCACTTGCAGAGGGACTAAAAGAACGCGGATTTGAGATGGTCTCTGGTGGTACCGATAACCATCTAATTTTAATAGATTTATCCAATAAAGGTGTAAATGGTGCACTTGCTGCATATGCTCTTGAGCAAGCAAATATTGTCACTAATAAAAACGCCGTACCAAATGACGCTATGCCTCCCTTCTTCCCTTCTGGTCTTCGAATCGGCACACCTGGCATTACAACTCGAGGTATGAAAGTCCGAGACATGAAAAAAGTGGCGGACTGGTACGACAGAGTTGTGACCGCTATCCAAGGAAACGAATTATCAAGTGATAAAAAAGAAAGAATTGCACAATTTAAGAAATTTAGATTAGACGTAAAGAATAACAAAGAAATCCAAAAAGTAGCCCGAGAAGTAAAAGCCTTCACCGCAAAATTCCCTATCCCTTGATTTACTTTTCTAAATTTAAGAAAGTATAACGATACTGTTCATTAGAGGACTCTTTTTTGTATGTTTCTTTTGTGAATTCTGAATAATCTGGGAAGTGGACATCTCCTTCTAAATTTGTATGTACTATCGTTAAATACAATGTATTTGCAACACTCATAGATTGTTCAAAAATTTGACCCCCACCTATGATGAAGATTTCATCTTCATCAGTTCTCGGTTCGCTGTTCACAGTTATCAGTTTGGACGCATAATCTATTGCATTGTCTAAACTATTAAGCACTACTCCATATGTTTTGTCATACTTCTCTGTCATCCCGAATTTATTTCGAGACCTATCTAACATTTCCTCAGATCCTGAAACTAGTTCAGGATGACGCGAAAGATATCCATCAACATCTCTTGTAATAATTATGTTGATTCTATTTGGAAGAAGTCGTCCGATTGACTCATATGTCTTACGACCCATGATTACTGGATGCCCCTTTGTTATTTCTTTAAATCGTTTTAAATCCTCAGGAATATGCCACGGCAAATCATTATCCCGACCAATTACTTTATTTTCCGAAATCGCTGCAATAAGTGAAATTTT
>CAZUID010000082.1:0-2071 GCA_964620985.1 uncultured Candidatus Saccharibacteria bacterium
TGGTAGGACGTCACCCTCTGGAGGTGAATATTGGGGTTCGAGTCCCTGATCGGCAACAAGCCAAAACAAAATCACCCTGAACGGGTGTTTTTGTTTTGGCTCAGGTGTATGATGGCAGGGACTCGAAGCGCGGAGGCTGACGAGCCGAGCGGGGGTCGCGGAAATTTTGACCACAAAATTATCCGTGACCGAGTCCCTGATCGGCAACCAACTCGTGATAGGCTGTCGTGCTCGAGTCGCATAAATATATGAAAACAGAAACAAAAGATTTGTTAAAGAGTGTAGGATCAAATGCTGCTGGAACCGTAGTTGGAGCAGCTGTAATTGCAATATTTGTTTTCTTTTCGGGAAAGATAGAGCTGTTTGTTGCCTATTGGAAGGAAGTAGCTTTTTCAACATTATTAATTTTTACAGTACTAACTTTAGTTGCATGGTTCCGTAATCTTTTAAAGATGCAGAGAGAATTGGAGGTAATAAAAAGTGTCTTACAAATTAACTGGCATACCAATGCTATTAAAAAGATACGTGAGGATTTAATACGGACGATGGAAGCGGTTTCTGGTGGGAACATCTCGTCTCTAAAACGAAAGATTGTTGAGCTTGAAATAGAAAATTTTAGAAGTGGACACCAGGTTGGTGAGTTGGCAGGTCTTATTGAAAAGTTACATATGGATTTGAAAACAGATGTACATGTAGAAGATGACTTGATGGAAATAAGAGAATATATAAAAAAGAGCGGAATGCCACATTATTATATTGAAAAATTAAATAAAGTACTTAATCTTGTTAGCGAAGACTATTCAATGTTTAAAAAAGACATATTAACCTTGTCGCAAGAAAAATTATATAAATGCTAAGGTGCTCGAAGAGGGTTGAATTGATAAAATAAAACTACTAAAAATAACCTTACTAGCCTTAACCGATTATAGTTCAAGCTCGAGACAGCCAGCCAACTTGAGGTAGGTTCGGACTCCGAGGAGCATAGAATCTCAGCTTTGGTATACTTTTGCTATGAAAATTAAGGTCTATACAGACAAGGCTCCTTCTCCAGGTAATAGCCCGCATTCCCAAGCGATTGTTGTAGACAATATTGTTTTTACTCAGGGATCTATCTGCCTAACACCAGAAGGGAAGCTTCTAGAGGGAACAACAGAGGAACAAGTTCATCAGATTATGAAAAACTTATCTGCCATACTTGATGCTGCTGGCCGTTCTTTTCCTGATGTTGTTAAAACAACTATTTATGTCACAGATATGTCACTCTACGGAAAAGTTAACGAAGTTTACGGAAGTTACATGTCTGATCCGTATCCAGCTAGAGAAACAGTATGTGTTAAAGAACTTCCACTTGGTGCGCAAATTGAAATTAGTATGATAGCCATTAAATCTATTTTCTAAAATAGATTAGAAAATGAAAACTAAAAAAGTCATCATCTTCGATTTCGACGGAGTCATCATAGATTCAGTCGCCTTGATGCATGAGCTTAGCAAGCAGTCTTTCCCCGGGATTAGTGATGAGGAAGCCAAGAGTCTTCACACGGAGAATATCTATGAGTCGATGAAGAAATTTGCTCACCTTAAGCGAGAAGAAACCGATGAGGAGAAGGAGGCCCGGAGACTTGAATATACCCAAAAGAAACTTTCCCTAGCTCTCTTTGCCGGCATGAAGGATGCGCTCTCGCAGCTTGCCAAAGAAAACATTGTTGTACTAAATACCTCAGCAGTAGAAAGAAACGCCCTGCCAGTTTTAGAGCTCCATGGTATCCATGAATATTTCTCATTTATCGGCTCAGCGGACGTGCATAAGAGTAAGATTGAGAAATTTAAGATGATTAGTGAGAAGTTTGAGACCCCGCTTTCTGAGCTCACGTTCGTGACGGATACGATTGGAGATTTGCGAGAAGCGCAGGAGGTGGGGATGCCCACGATTATCGTGACCTGGGGAATCCACACTAAAGAGGATTTCCAAGATGTGCCGCAGAGTAATGTCGTCGCCTTTGTGGATACACCAGCTGAGCTGTTGCAGGTTTTAGAATCTTAGTTTTGAAAGCCCTCATTGTTTGGTGTCAGG
>CAZUID010000083.1:0-1299 GCA_964620985.1 uncultured Candidatus Saccharibacteria bacterium
CAAAACTTATCGTTTTTCTAACTTTGAGAAATCTATCCAGAAAGGAAGATGGACTATGCACGGAATGAATCACATTAAATAACTGATTTGTGGAGAACGCAGTTTTTATGCTGTTATATGCAGGCGTGATTTCTAGAAAGAGATATTGTTTCAGAAATGTTCTTTTGATACGAAAGTACTGGTAGACTGCGGTCAAAACGCATGCTAGTGCCACGCACATGAGAAATACACCAAAACCCCATGGCGTAAAAAACACGAGTAAATAGGAAGGAAGAACTGCGATTAAATTTATACGATTTGCAATTTGGACCATAACGATAGGCTAATTTTACGAATTATAGCAATAATGACGTGGAAAAGAAAGACTTAGAGTATTTCTTATGAAGCCTTAGATTAAGATATATTACACTTGGCTACTTTTATGGGAAACGCTCAACTCTCATGTGACATAAGCGTTTTTGATGCTTGTATACCTAAAGCCTTCGCAATTTTAAGCAGTATATCCAATGAAGGGTTCGCATCCCCGCGTTCAATACGCGCGTAATAATTGGAGTGTATTTGGACTAAGAGCGCAACTTGTGCCTGACTCATTTCTTTCTTTTCACGAGCTTGTTTGAGTTTTTCGCCAAATTCAATGCGGGATTTCTGGTCGGTTAACCTGTTCATATTGATCTATAGTATATCATAATTGCGAGCAAAATATTATAGGGCTCTTTATCGGGCAAATCACCCTTGACATTATCCCTGACAGAGATATATACTATCTCTATCAGAGATAGAGTATTTCTTTAAGATTATGGAACCTAATAAGATTTTACCACTCCTTAATACAGATTTGAATATGTCTGAAGGACCAAAGCCTTCGTCAAATAAGTTTAATATGGAAAGTCACTCTTTAGATAACCTTCTTCACGCGCTATATCCTGAAAACAGAGCTGAAGATAAGGAACTTCTCAAGGTAAAACAAATATTAGGCGAAAAAGAGAAAGAATTCACATCCGAACAGATAAAAGATTTGATGACTAAAGTCCAATACCTAGTTCAGTCATGGCTTGACGAATACGAACGACAGATATTTAAAGGTCAAACGCTACATGAGTTATTAAGTTCAAAACAATTATGACACAAATAAGAGATGACTCGGTGGCTGAGTCAAAGAACGCTGTATTGTACTTACGGGTTTCGACAGAAGAGCAAGTTGATAATTTTTCGCTAGATACACAAGAAGACATCTGTAAAAGAGAAGCCATACGCCGGGGATATACTATAACTGAAATATTCCGAGAAGAAGGTCGTTCT
>CAZUID010000083.1:1309-1983 GCA_964620985.1 uncultured Candidatus Saccharibacteria bacterium
TGCTTGAATACTGCCACAGAAATAAGAGGACAACCGGGGCGGTATTTATCTATCGGCTCGATAGAATATCACGTCAGACTGCCGACTATCTAGCTATTCGTAAGAAACTTACCGAGTGCGATATTACACTGATTTCCGCTACGGAACCGACCGGAAACAGTCCTACAGAAAAATTAGTTGAGACAATGCTTGCCGGTTTTGCTCAGCTTGATAATGATGTGCGAAGTGAACGAACCAGAAACGGTATGAGAGCACGTTTTCTGTCCGGCCTCTTTAACGGTAGGCCACCTGCCGGATACCTTATGAAAGCAGGAATTGTCATTAAAGATCCGGAAGGCTTTGACAAAATGAAAGAAGCTTGGGAACTTATGGCAACGGGTACAAAAAGTCTTATAGAGATGACAAAGGTAATGAATGGCTGGGATTTACGAAGCAAAGTAGGAACTCAATCTTATCTATTTACGGCAAATACGCTTGATCGAATCTTTAGAATGAAATTTTACATGGGCATCATAAGTTCGCAGCGATATCCCGAAGAAGTAAAGGGGCAGCACGCACCAATGGTAACCGCAGAACTATTTTATAAAGTGCAAGCTATTTTAGATGGAAGAAACCTTAACTTTGGCAAGATCGCTAAACATACGAGAGATAACCCTACAATGCCGTTAAGACGC
>CAZUID010000084.1:0-1884 GCA_964620985.1 uncultured Candidatus Saccharibacteria bacterium
ATCGCGAACACCAAAGTCATCAGGTATCCCTTTAATGCCCAACTGACGTATATTCCACAACCATTCATGTAGAAGTGAACTCTGATCTTTCGTTTCCTTTTCAAAATTAAGCACAGTTTTTATCTGTGTATCAACATATTTTTTTAAGGGTTCCGCCAAATCAACGTTATTGGTCATGGCACTGGCAAGAGCTGTTGTCAGCATCATTGCTGGATAACTTGTGCCACTAGTTGTTAAAATGTCTGGTAAATCGCTTGCATTCTTTATTTCTTCTATAATTGTTTCTGGTCTTACCCAATTATGCGTGTCATCGTGACTATATGTGAGGAAATCTTTCCATCCTGAATATGTCCGAACCGCTTTTTCTTTGTACTCTTCCATCTTAGTCATTTTTTAATTATATATCTTATAAACTAGTTATTACCATAACGTAGAAAAACATGTTAGACAATTTTTTTACTATTTACATAATCATCATGATCGTCCCTATCACCGTGATGAGAGCTCCAAGAATTTTTTGAGCGAGATTATCTGTTTCTTTGAGAAAAATCATCGCCAGAATAACTGTCACTATCGTTTGCGTCGCCATGAGAGGTCCTATCTGGAGGGCGTTCCTTCCTAGTTGGTAGGCATTGAACAAGAATAAGGTTGCTAGTGCATCATTGATCGACACTAATACAATGTTGCCCAAGTTTTTTGGCTTAGCGTAAAACGCCAGTTTCTGTAAAAGGTTTCTATTCATTGCTAAGATAATGATAGAACTCAAGAAGGAACAGTAAATGAGAAATGAGGTGCTATCAAAGTCCCTTAGTACGTAAAATGATAGTATTTCCCCTGCTGCATAAGCAATGGCTGCAATTAGAACATATAGTGCACCACGATTGATAGTAAAGTTCTGCTTTGGTCGCCATTCAACTAGCATGACTCCAGCTATAATTAGTATGCTGGCGAGCAATTTGCGCAAAGTGAATGATTCCCCCAAGAAAATGATTGCGCCGATAAATGACCAAACCTTCGACGAGGTGAGCAATATAGTGTGCTCGGATGCCTCGATGTACTTGAATCCTTTGAAGGCGTAGATGCTACCGATAGTTATTAAGCTAGCTATGAGTAAAAAGTATGGAAGTTGTGAAATAGAGAGGTAACTTTTTAACCCGCCCTGGAAAAATGCTATCAATAATCCAAATAAACCAACGAGTGTGGTAAACATGAATGCCTGCGCTTTGGGATCTGAATCGTTATCTTTCATCAAAATCCGATGAAAGAGTCCGTTGATGGAGTAGAGTAAGACGCTGAGACTAACTAGGATTTGCCAAGTCATAAGGTTATTATGCTACTATTTGGTTTTTTGTTCTAATATTTTTCTAAGTGTTTCTGCGAACTGCTAGGTGTGGGATGGTCGATATGAAATCTCTCTTTCGAAACCAATAGGTTCTGTAAAGAAAATCTCGATAATTGAAGCGAAATCCCAGGATAGATAAAATACTTATTATCACCGTATTTTTTCGCGATATTCTTTGATCGCTCGCGTAATTGACTCAGATCCGCAACCTCTCTGAATAAGATTGTGCCCAGTTTTATTCATCTCGTCGTCGGTTAGTTTTCTTAGTTCATGTAGGATTAACAACGCTTGAGAGTAGGTATAGCAATAGGTGTTGCCATCAAATCTGAATTTCTTTAAAGGATGATTCGTATGCCATTCTGGTGACTTTGATATGTCTATCAAAGAGTTGATCGACATATGAGAAATACTCATGACCCAAACCATACCCTACAAGATTCCAGATCATTTCGTTCTTAGTTGGCATGGGAAAGTTTACGATTTCTTGGCTTCACGGATCTTGGTAGCGGCTTTGCCGATAAGATCGCGGAGGAAGTAAAGTT
>CAZUID010000085.1:0-1789 GCA_964620985.1 uncultured Candidatus Saccharibacteria bacterium
TCCCTTATCATCTGCGCGACTAGCCCTGTCTTCTATGGAGAAAGCTATCAATGTGTTAACTTTCTCTTCTGACAGGGAGTATTTAGTAGCTATTTCTTTTACTAACTCAGCTTTTGTCTTAAGCGCACTTAAGTAACCATATTTCTTGTCTCCTGCCTCTATCTTAACGATAGTCTCGTTAGTAAATACTTCTGCCTCTATTTGGGCTACTGCTACAAGAGACAAATCAGTTACCAACACCGCTGGCACACTTTTTTCCTCAGAAACTTTTTTTATCTCTTCAACTCTTTCTTCGGCAAACTTTAGCTTCAACTCATGCCTTTGTTCTTCTCCAGCAAGCTTTATCTGAATTTTCTCAATAGCTAAGTCTACTGGGAATAACAAATCTCCCGGCAGAGACTGATTAGAAGCAGCCACCATTGTGCCACCACCTAGGACTAACACTAACGCCAACGCACCTACAATTAATTTATTCATTTGAAAATTAAAACTACTTATTGATAATATTGATAATAAATTACTTTTCACTTCTGTCTCTTTAGCCTTGCGAACAACTATATTATGCCACAAAGAATCTTTCTCTTCAGTAGAAATTTGTCTTATTTTTATTTTACTTAGATTTTCTTCTAAATTATTATTCATATATATTAAGACTTTCTTTTAACTTTTTGATTGCTCTGTGGTGTAACACCTTCGCATTGTTCTCACTTATATCTAGAGTCTCGGCTATTTCACTAAATTTTAAATCTTGGAAATAACGAAGCTCTATGCATAAACGTTCATTGTCTTTTAGACTTTGGACTTTACTAAGCAATACTCGATAATCTTCTTTTACTTTATCTTCAAAGGGAATATCGAAGGTCTCATCGAATTCTACTGTTTCTTTTACCTTCGTGCGTGCGCGGATTATCTCTCGACGTGCAATCGTAAATAAAAAAGAATAGAAATGGGAGTCGCTCATATATGTAAAGTTTGGCAAGGATTTCCAGAAAGACAGGTAAATATCCTGACAGATATCTAACGCAGCTTCTTTGTTCCGTACTCTCAACAGTACAAAAGAATAAACTCGATTTATCGTCGAATCATAAATCTCACGAAAGGCGACGTTGTCCGCCCTTGCTAAGTTTAAACTTTGCTCCAAATTCATATCTAGACATTAATTATATACCTAAATGCCTAGATAAGGTTACACACCACTGAAACCTTCTTGTTTCAAAAGTTTGATTTTAGTTTTCACGCCACCTTTCCCCGAATACCCACCAAGCGATCCATCACTCCTGACTACTCGATGACAAGGAATCTCTGGTGCACAGGGGTTCATTCCCACTGCATTAGCTACAGCACGAACCGCAAGTGGACGACCTATTTTCTTCGCTAATTCTTTATAGGTAATAACCGTGCCCTTTTTTATCTTTACTAACTCAACCCAAACTCGTTTCTGAAATTCTGTGCCATTAAGTTTTGCAATATTTATTTTCTTCGCCATATTGATCCTCATTATAAACGTAACAGCCCCCGGCGACAAATCTTGTCGCCGGGGGCACTGCTTTGACACCAACAAACCTATCGACCATTAGACCCGATAGGTATCCGAGTGTCGACTCCTGGTGGAAAAGTAACTTCCACCCTGTCTTTCGCTCGAACACAATCATCTGGCTCTGCCACAATCACAGAGCGTGAACCGAAATGCTCCAGTATCGCGACAATGACATCTTCGTAACATGGGGTCTTCTTCTCCATGACAGCACCTCCTCCAGATTGTGAACTACGCCCGGCTGACAGAACGCGG
>CAZUID010000086.1:0-1767 GCA_964620985.1 uncultured Candidatus Saccharibacteria bacterium
CCTATCAAGTGCGCTTCAAGCTTTTCGCCAGGGCCCACTACGATACCTGCACGATATTCTGTGTCTTCTAAAACAGCCTTGCCACTATACACGCCCTCGGTCGGTAAATCTTTATCTTCGTGCGACAAATTCACAGTCGGAAATCCAATTTTTCTACCATAGCCATCACCTTTCACCACAACGCCAGAGATGATATGTTCCATTACTTGCTTAACTTTATACCTAGCTCTTTAAGTTGCTTCTCAGAAACTTCTGAAGGTGAACTCATCATCAAGTCTCTTCCCTCACCTGTCTTTGGGAATGCGATAACTTCACGGATATTAGGTTCATTTTGGAGTAGCATTACAAAGCGATCTAGTCCCCAAGCAATACCGCCGTGAGGTGGAGTACCAGTCTTGAATGCATGAAGCATGTGCCCGAAATTCTTCTCAATGTCTTCGATCTTGTGCCCAAGAATTTCGAAAACTTTCTGCAACGCTTCGAACTGGTGGTTACGGATACTGCCTCCACCGATTTCATAACCATTTAGCACTATGTCGTACTGTGAAGTCAGGATACTACCGATGTCTTTCTTCTCAAGAAGTTTAGTCATGTCTTCGTCCTTTGGTCGAGAGAATGGGTTGTGAGTAAATGTCCATTCGCCTTGCATATCTGCGTTGTCAGACTTGTCTGTGCGTTCAAAGAATGGGAAATCAATAACCCAGCAGAATGCCAGAAGATTGGGATCATTTTTATCTTTCCTTAAGTCAGGTCGGTCAACGCCGTATTTCTCCATAGCGTCTTTGTAGGTAAGTCTTGGGAAAGGAATTTCTTGGATAACTTTCTCAGGATAATATTTCTGCACGATTTCTATAACAAGTGCCTCGTTAAGTGCCATCACATCCTCACGTTCTACGAAGCTCATCTCAAGGTCTAGCTGAGTGAATTCTGGCTGTCGGTCGCCACGAGTGTCCTCGTCGCGCATACACTTTGCAATCTGGAAATATCTCTCGATACCTCCAGCCATGAGCAACTGCTTGTACTGCTGAGGTGACTGAGGTAATGCGTAGAATTTCCCTTGCCAGAGTCTAGAAGGCACGACGTAGTCACGAGCACCTTCGGGGGTGGATTTGGTCAATATCGGAGTTTCAACTTCAGTGAAATTTTCTTTATCTAGGAAGTCACGAATATGCTTGATGATTCGGTGACGCATGCGAATGTTCTTCTGCACACGAGCAGTTCGTAAGTCTATGTATTTATATTTTAGTCTTATGTCTTCGTTGATTCCGCTTGAGTCTTCAGAAACTTGAAATGGTGTGGTCTCAGCGATGTTGAGAACTTCAATACCGAGAACTTCTATCTCTACTCCGCCACCTTTCTCTGCGTTCTTGTCGTTGCGCTCTTTCACAAGACCAGTAACGCCAAGCACCCATTCTGGGCGAATCTCTTTCGCCTTTTCTATTGCTTCAGGATGAACAGGTAGAGTAACGCATTGCACTTTCCCACTCATGTCACGCATATCAAAGAAGACCATCTTGCCCTGATCCCGACGCACATCCACCCAGCCTGCAATCAGCACTTCTTTACCTACATGGTTTTTTAAATCTTTTATATATATACGATTTTGCATAATATATTTATTAAAATTAATAATAAGAAACAAAAAATCGCCTCTCCAAACTTATCCAAAAGATAAATTTGCAGGGGCGATTTTTCGCGGTGCCACCCTACTTTATAACTTAATTTAGCATTAACGTTGCTCTACGGAGAGTTCTACTGGCTCGCATT
>CAZUID010000087.1:0-1755 GCA_964620985.1 uncultured Candidatus Saccharibacteria bacterium
CTACCGCGACGTTTTATTTAGAAGAAAATACGGTAACTTCTCTATGTTCACTGTGCCCGCAGGGATTGTTTCTTTGTTTACTGTGAGTTTCTTGGTTGGGAGATTGGTATACAATTTTATTGATTTTGTGGTGTATAAAATAACTCAGTACAATACTGTCGGCTTCGATCTCTCCATCAACGCGAAACTTCCAGATTTGTTTTTCATAAATACCGACCCGTTTATCTTCGTTACTATCTTTATTTATTTCCTAGTTATTTTTTCTATAGTTTTGGGTCGCAGGATGATAGAAGGCAAGTGGGGCTTGTCTTGGAGCACAGTGTATTTCTTCGTAGTATTTAGTGTGGTTGCACCATTTTGGCTCATGAAAGCTATTTATAATACTCTTATTTCGCAGAAACCTGCTTGGAGATAAATATGAATAATAATTTTGATTGGAAAAAATACGTAGTGGTTTTCTTTATTACCTTAGGCCTTTTCCTAGTTGCTAGTTACCTGAGTAATTATTTTAGTGAGAAAAAGATTAACCAGCTTAAATTGATTCAAGATGATGTAGCTATAAATATACTATCCTCCGAAACTCAATTTGCTCTACTGCAAGATCTGTCCTGTAAGACTTTATCTGACTCGGTGTTTTCAGCAGAACTTGAAGAATTGGGTAGTAAGCTGGAATGGGGGCAACAGAATTTGGGCTCAACCCAGGAAGTGCAATATCTTAAGAAGTATTACTCGCTTCTTCAGATTAAAGATTATTTACTTATGAAGAAGATATCAGAGCGCTGCAAGGTCAAATCAGCTTTTATTCTTTATTTCTATACTACTGCTGAGAATTGTAGCGAATGTGAGAGGCAAGGGCTGGTACTTTCTGCTATGCGCGACAAGTATCCGGAATTGCGGGTTTACTCTTTTGACTTCAGCACTGATCTTTCAGCGGTAAAAGCTATGCTTAATATATATAAGATAGAGGATACGAAGTTACCAGCTTTGGTTATTGATGACAACTTGGTTACTGGTTTCTATTCAATTGAAGACCTAGAAGCACGCATCAAAGAGTCTTTTAAGCTTCAGGAGGTTAAAACTCTAGATAAAAAGGAATAAGCCTAGTTTTCCAGGGTGTAAAGTTTTCCCCATAAACACTTACCCTCCTTGTCCTCAAATGTTACAATCTAACCTAGAAACTTCTAGGGTATTTAAGGTTAATTATTATTAATATTTTATCAATGCAAACAACACCAATGAATTTTAAAAATGGAGTTACGATAGCTGTTTTACTTTTAATAATTTTCTTCTCGGTAGGGAAGATCAGTAAGCAAGTCCAGACCTTTGTGGGTTCTGGAAATAATTTGGCTCAGGTTACCACTGCGCCAACAGCCCCGACGGGGTTGACTGCTGTGGCAGGAGAGTGTGGGGGTAAAGTTAATGCGTCTTGGAATGCTGTTTCAGGAGCAACTTATTATGAATTAGTGCGCTGGCCAGGCGGTACTGCTCTTAGGTCTGAGCGTACAACATATACAGACACTGCCCCCGCGGTTAGTACTAGATATGAATATCAAGTACGTGCTGTGAATAGTGCTGGGTCTTCAGCCCTTCCTGCTAATAGTGTTGCTGTTGTGACTTCAGGTGCATGTGTAGCTGGTCCAACCCCTACCGTCACCCTTTCTGCTTCCCCAATTTCAATCACATCAGGTTCTTCTTCTAAAATAACTTGGTCTTCCACTAATGCAACATCATGTACAGCAAGCGGTGCATGGTCTG
>CAZUID010000088.1:0-1733 GCA_964620985.1 uncultured Candidatus Saccharibacteria bacterium
CTTGATAATAACGAAGTTTGTGCTTCACCCAATTGTGTCCCGCCTGTATATAGCGTAGGAGGAGAAGTTTTAGATGTTGTTAGTATTACCAAAGGTAAGACTATTTCGAGCTTGGAGGTTTTTGGTACTGGAGGATGTCCTGCAACCGTAACTAATTTAACTATTGTATTTAAGCGTCCTAATTCTAGTCCCGTTATTGATTCTACTCCAGGCCTTGGATGTAATGTCTCGTATGTAGCAGTCAATATAGCTTCTCCCCAAGGCGCTAGTGCTAAGATAAAAGTGTATGCCTCAGGTAGAGTGCAGATAAATTAGTTTAGAATGCCTATAAATGTTAAAACAAATTTCAAAAACTAAAAGCGGGTACACAATCATAGAGACAATGATTTCCGTGTCTGTGTTTCTAGTTGTCGTTTTGGCTGGTACTAGTACGTTGCTTCAGGCAAATGTGCTTCATCAGAAGTCACAAGATATGCGCTCTATTATGGATAGCTTGAGTTTCATGATTGAGGAGATGTCTCGTGATCTCAGGACAGGTACGAATTATAGCTGTATAACTAGTGCTAATAATGGCTTTGCAAGTCCTGATATTCCGAGAAACGGAGCTTCTTGCTCAGCAATCGCTTTTGAATACACATTTGGAGATGACACGATTGCTACTGATCAATGGATTTACAAAATCGAGGCACCTAATCCTGGAGCTAATTATAATATTAGTAAATCAGTAGATGGGGGAACGTCTTGGGTGCAGTTAAATCCAAGCGAGGTGGTGTTGAATGGCGCCATTGCTCCATTTTCTGTCCTTGGTGCACCCATACCTCCAGGTGATACTCAGCAACCCTTAGTGATGATAAGATTAGTTGGGACTATTACTTACAAGGGAGTTGTTTCGCCTTTTTCCTTACAAACTTCAGTTTCTCAAAGGTTAGTAGATTTATAAAATGAAATATTTTTTGAAACAAAAAAATACGAAGAATAGTGGATTCACTTTAGTGGAGACGCTTCTAGCTCTTTCTATTTTTTCAATCTCAGTATTGTCCATGATGATTGTGCTTTCTAAGGGAATTTCTGATACTGATTATGCACAGCAGAAAATAATAGCCACTTACTTAGCACAGGAAGGCATAGAGACAATGAGAAACATGCGCGATACTTATATATTATACTCAACTCCAGTGGGGGCAGGGTGGGCGACTTTCAAAGGTAGACTTACGGGGGCAAACTGCAATACAGCAAATGGTTGTTTTTATGATGATCGGAATTTAGTATTTAATGATCCTGTACAGCCGATAACCAACCCATCGTATGTTCCAATAAATGGATGTAATGCGAACTGTCCGATGCTTCTCTATAGTAGTACTACAGGAAAATACAATTACGCCTCCGGCGGAGTGAGTTCTGGGTTTAGGCGCAAGATTACTTCGAGCACTGCTGGTTTAGGTTTAGACGAGGTTAAGATTTCTTCGACAGTTTCCTTTACGCACAAACTCGCAACTTATAATATTACAATTACAGAGAATTTATTTAATTGGGCGGAATAATGAAAATAAAATTTTTAAAAAATAATAAAAATTCTGGCTTCGTAATGCTTTTTGCTGTGTTTCTCTCTATGGCAATACTATCAATCACACTTGGGGTACTGAATGTTTCTCTAAAAGAAATAAATTTCAGTTCTTCAGGTAAGGATACTAACGAAGCGTCTCTTGCCGCTGATCTTGGGGTTGAGTGTGCTT
>CAZUID010000089.1:0-1728 GCA_964620985.1 uncultured Candidatus Saccharibacteria bacterium
ATGAGCTTCGGCATATTCTTTGCCGTACTTTTTCTCTACAATATTTAAAATTTGTTGTTGGGCAACTGCCGAGAGATTCGTACTGTCTGTACGCATATATGTAATAAATCCGGCTTCGTACAATTTCTGTGCGACTTGCATTGTTCGTGATGGTGAAAATCCAAGGCGAGATGATGCTGTCTGTTGCAGAGTGCTTGTTGTAAATGGTGCGCGAGGACTCCTTTTCTGTTCGCTCGCTTTGAGATCTTTGATAAACCACTTCTCTTTATTTCCGAGTTCGATAATTTGATCAACTACTTTTTGGTCGCGAGGTTCTTCTACACAAGAAAGTGTAATTTTATCTTTTTTATTTGTTTCGAATAATCCTTCAAGAGTAAAATATTGCTCGGGTACAAAAGCTCTGATTTCGCGTTCGCGCTCCATGATTATACGCAATGCAGGGGATTGAACTCGGCCTGCTGATAGACCGTAGCGGACTTTCTTCCAGATAATTCCAGATAGATCGTATCCGACAAGGCGATCGAGCACGCGTCGCGCCTCTTGGGCGCGACGCAAATTCGTATCAATTGCACGCGGTTCCTTGAGGGCTTCTTCAACTGCCTCTTTGGTAATTTCGTGGAAAGTGACTCTCTTTATAGGAGCTTTGATCTTTTTATCTTCTTTGAGTAATTCCTCTATATGCCAAGCGATTGCTTCTCCTTCGCGGTCCGGGTCGGTTGCGAGCATTATTTCCTTTGCGCTCTCGGCTAAGTGTCTTAATTCATTAACAACTTTTTCTTTACCTTTAGAAATTTCGTAGTGGGGGACAAAGCCTTTGTCGATATCGATTGCTTTCTTGTTAGACTTCGGCAAATCACGTACGTGTCCGACAGATGCGCGCACAGTATAAGCACCATCGAGGTACTTCTCAATAGTCTTTGCTTTGCTAGGTGACTCAACAATCAGTAATTTCATCCCGTTAGAGATAGGAAGCGCTTCAATCTATTCCTGATATAACGCTTGCCCATTCCCGATTTTAAATATAATTCTCTCGACCGAGCGTCTTGCTCATTTAAACATGCTTCGTAATATATTAACTTGAATGGGCCACGCCCTTTCGTCCACGTTTATTTTCCCGTTTGATGTTCAGTAAAGCGCTTCCTTAAGTCATTCGTGCTACCAGTGTACCATACACCGTCCTTACTGCTCTCTAAAATGTAGACATAAAAATAACTTGTTTTATCTCTAACGGGATTCATAAACAACAGTATTACACGAATATATATTTTTTTGCAAATTTAACCTTAATTTTGAAGCTCTTTTTACTATTGACAAATTACTATATATATATTAGTATTTTAAAAAACTTAATATTATTTAAAATGAAAAAAGAAAAGGTAAACTTTCTAATTGGGCTATTGTTAATAGCTATTTCTGGTATCTTTACTAGCCTCAACCACATTCAAGGTCTCACGGTTTTCATCAGTCAGATATTTAATATAATTGATTGGACGGCCTTAGTAATAGGTGCAATTATGACAAGTTGGTTTCGGGAAAATGTAAATATAAATTGGCCTAAAAATTTAATTTATATAATTTCTACTTATCTTCTGTTTTACTTTTTAACGTACTACAGTTTAAAATTTTAATTTAAACCCGCCATAGAAGCTCGCTTCTGGCGGGTTTCTTTTTACCTAAATTTTTCTTATCTCCCCATATTCTTCTTTTATCAAATCTTTTATTTCCATT
>CAZUID010000090.1:0-1707 GCA_964620985.1 uncultured Candidatus Saccharibacteria bacterium
TAGTGGCAAGGCTGTTTTAGAAGACACAGAATATCGTGCAGGTATCGTAGTGGGGCCTGAGGTTGAGGGTAAGCACAAACTCGAAGCGCATTTGATAGGCTACGAGGGCGATGCGTACGGCAAAGTTGTGACTCTTGAAATAAAGAAATTCCTAAGAGCATATAAACATTTCGCAACCGAAGAAGAACTTATTAATCAAATTAAAAAAGATATCGAACAATGCTAAAAAATTATTCTGGCCCAATATTTATTCTGATCGCTGCGACGCTGTGGGCATTTGACGGGCTTATTCGCCAACACTTATACTCTCTGCCACCGATAACTATTATTTTCTTCGAGCATCTTTTGGGTTTGATAATTCTATCGCCGTTTGTTTGGAAAACTCTAAAGACCAACAAGCCCACCAGGAAAGAATGGGGACTTATCGTACTCGTGGCGGTGTTTAGCGGACTTCTAGGCACGCTATGGTTTACGACTGCGCTCGGTAAAGTGCATTTCATTTCTGTCTCTGTAGTTTTCTTACTACAGAAGCTTCAGCCGATATTTGCGATAACGACTGCGAGAATATTTTTGAAAGAAAAGATAGACAATAGGTATTTCAAATGGGCAGTGCTTGCCCTCGTCTCTGCGTATTTCGTAACTTTCCCAAATGGTTATGTGAATTTCAAAACAGGTGAGGGGACTATAGTTGCCGCACTTTACGCACTCGGCGCCGCTTTCGCTTGGGGATCTTCTACGACTTTCTCCAAGATGCTTCTGGGTAGGGTGGACTTCAAGGCTAGCACTTTCTATAGATTCCTGATCACCCTAGTGCTCGCCTTACCGGTGTTGCTAATCTTCGGCTATGGTGCAAGCTTATCAGCCCCTACGACCTCACAGTTCGGCTTCCTAGCCCTTATAGCGCTCTCTACAGGCATGGTGGGCCTACTTATATATTACAAGGGCTTGGCCAAGACTCCGGTGCATGTATCGACAATTCTAGAGCTTACTTTTCCTTTTATCGCCATAGTTCTAGATATGGTTGTAAACGATGTGGTGCTTTCAACGACTCAATGGCTAGCTGCATTAGTGCTCGTGTTTAGTATTTACAAGATAGCCAGACTGCGTGAAAATACGGTACAATAAAACCATGAGTGATAATTTACTAAAGAAAAAGTGCGTGCCGTGTGAGAGTAAGGGTATGAAGCCCTTCTCGCGTGAAGATGCCGAAGACTATGTAGCACATACTAACGGTTGGACACTAAAATTAGGAAAAGACCCCTCGGACCAAGGCCTCGGGGCAATCATTTCAAAAGAATATAAATTCAAGGATTTCATCGGGGCGATAAATTTCGTAGAGCGGGTCGCAGATGTCGCCGAGATGGAAGGACACCATCCCGATATTCATATTTTCTATAACAAAGTCCTGCTCGAGCTTTCTACTCACGCGATAGACGGACTTTCTGAGAACGACTTCATCCTCGCCGCCAAAATCGACGCACATAATAGGTTTTAGAAATTTATGACCAAATTTGTATTACATGGTGGGTTTATACGAAAAGACAGTGAATTAAACACAGCATTCTTAAGGGAATTAGTTAAAGATGTACCAGAAAATGGAAACGTACTTATGGTGTATTTTGCAAATGAAACAGAAGAGGGAATTCCTGAAAAATTTCAGGCCCATATAAAAATGTTTCAAGATAAAGTACCCGAGAAAAAAGTCTT
>CAZUID010000091.1:0-1623 GCA_964620985.1 uncultured Candidatus Saccharibacteria bacterium
GCTATTTCCATGTCTTCAGTATTGTGTGCGTGTCTGTATTCACCCAGGTCATCAAACACCTTCTTCTTAAATATAGTAAGTGGTCCCGGCGTCACGTGAATAGCCCCCATGAAAGCAAGCATCTTCTTGGTATACACAGACATGTAGTATTCTGACCTTTGGGCCATCTGCACAAAACTCTTTCCGCTAGAAGCCACCACCGAAGGGGCAACGGCCATTATAGTTTCATCTTTCTCAAAATAACTCATAATCCGTGCCAGAGACTCTGTGTGGGCTATCGAGTCTGCGTCCAGACATCCGACATAGTTAGTCTTGGTATGAAGAAGTCCCAAGTTGAGCGCAGTGTATTTACCACCATTTTCTTTTTTAAAAACTTCTACATTGGAATACTTGCCAAACTTTTTCAATATATTCCAAGTTCCATCAGTTGAACCGTCATCTATAAGCAGAAGTTTCAATTTGTCCTTTGGGTAATTAAGCGCGAGTAGCGACCGGACTGTATGATATATGGTTTGTTCTTCATTCCAACAAGGAACAATGATGGTCACTCCCGGGTATTTCGAAAGTTTGGTTTCCCCTTTACGGATGACTATTTTCTTCCTGTTTTCAAGGAAGGTGAACAGAAAAAAGACCTGTATGTACACAGAAAAAAAGGCAAATATATATAGTATTGTGCTCGAGGCAGAAGTCATAAGACTATTGACATAATAGCATTTTATAGACCTAAATGCAAAAACCACCCCGCCTCATCGCGTTGTGGTTTTTGTGCTTAAAATTATTTTAATTTAAGTACTATTGCATTGGTTGAGTCATTGTAGGTGCAGATGTATGATCTACTCCACAAGTACCACCTGTGCAAGTCTTGCACCTGCAACCAAAAATTGAAACTACTGCAGATACCCCTACAAGTAGATATACGATAGCTTCAACCATTGGCCATGAGCCAAGTAGCATGGTTACTAAATTCCACTGTGGCATACTACCCATGAGCATACTTACACCCACTAGACCCCAGTTTAATCCACCCACTATCAATAAAATCTTAGCAATCCAAGCAACTACACACATAGCACCAGAACATTTTCCGTTACACATAATATTTTTTATTATCTCAAAAAGAGACGGTTAACTTATAATTAATAAAAGACCAATACTAAAAGTATACCACATAAGCCCAAAAATGATATAATGGCCTTATTAGCAGTTAATATAAACAAAAATGGAAGATACTAACCTTGAAAACAAAGCCTCAAATCCAAAAGAAAGCCCTAGTCAAATAGCTGGAGCCATCTTGATAGTTGGACTTATTATTGCCGGAGCAGTATTGCTAAAAGACAGCACTCCGCCCTCCAAAGTAGCGTCTCCTCAGACTGCAGGCTTCGCTGAGATAAAGCCAATAAACCTAACTGAGGATAGAATACTTGGAAGCAAAAGCGCAGAAGTAACTCTAGTGATGTACGAAGACTTCAACTGTCATTGGTGTGTTAAATTTAATAGCGAGTCCGAAAAAGCCATCAAGGACAACTTCGTGCCTACTGGTGCAGTGTCTCTTGTATACCGAGATTTCCCTTTCCTTTCTCCTACATCATTCCGCGCAGCTGAAGCTGGAATGTGCGCACATGA
>CAZUID010000092.1:0-1592 GCA_964620985.1 uncultured Candidatus Saccharibacteria bacterium
TGTGATCAAAAATACGAAAGTTTTTACCTAATCTGAGGTCTATAGAATTTGATCCAAGTTGAGTTTCAAAATTGGGAGCAGGTTTTATAATAATTCTCTTTGCTTTGATATATTTTTTAATATCGCGATCAGATAAAACCATGGGTTAATACTAACAAATTACGGAAAGGTTGTAAATACGGGGAGTTTAGAAATTCTGTGGGCGCACTTGTCATGGCAAAGCCATATATCGCGCCACCAAGAATTGGCAAGTACTCTTGGGGTGCTCTGCGAGAGGATCGAACCAAGGACCTGTCCGATGTACATCGGACCGCTCTAACACATTGTCCAAGTGTCTAGAAGACTTTGGAAAAAACCAGGTTTGATGTACTGTGGGCGCACTTGGGATCGAACCAAGGACCTCGTTCTTATCAGGAACGCGCTCTACCACTGAGCCATGCGCCCGCATTTGCAGACTTCACAATTTTACCAAAACACAGGAGACAACTCAAGGCTAGGAGATTAAGCAGCTTTATCTAACTCACTCTCGACTTCAAATATATCTTGCTGTAAGGCTTCTTCTTTGCCATGTACCAGTGCGATTTCATCCAGAGCATGCATAGCAGTACGAAGTGTTTTTATTTCTTGGTCACGATATTCTGCTGCTAAATCAGGTCTTCCATTTACCAGTCTATAAAACCTACTTTCACGTCTTTTTAAGCAGTTCTCCAGAGTATTTTGCATAACATCAAATTGTTCTTCTTTATGTAATCCCTGGAAAAATTCATTATTAGGAAGTGATCTGTACGCACCTAAATCCACTAAATCACGAAACTCACTTTGTGAAGATTTTCCCTCGTTACTTTCATTTCGAAGATTCTCTATATCTTTTGTTTTTTCGTTCATAACTCTTCCTAAATACTAAATACTAAATACTAAATACTAAATACTAAATACATTATACTCCTCGTCTCTTATTTGTTTCTTTTTCACGCACAATGCTTCTAACTTGATACTCTACAATCGGCTTTAATTCTTGATATAAAGGTCTTACCAAAGCACCTATGCAAGCAGTGCCAACAGCGAAACTTTTTTTTATTTCTCCTATATGTTCTTCGTAATTAAAACTCTCTTTCATAAACATAATTATAGCTACTGTGTAAGCTATCTACCTGATATATAAATAACAAAAATATTACAAAATGTAAGAAAGGAAGGGCGTGTTACGCCCTTCCTTTTTCTAACCTAGTAGTCTTTGACTCTACCGAGTCAAATTTGTACTGCAGTTAGGACAGTATTTCCAGTCGTGCTGGATGGTATGCCTGCACACAAGGTTAGGACACACCTTGCTGCCAAACAGATCAGGACGAATGTCCTTCATTCGACCCATCGGATCGATGTGACTTTGCGGTGGGTACCCATCCCACGGACGAGTATCCTCTAAGATGGGATACTTAATTTCCCGAGCTTGTGTCCTCTGTTCAGATGGACGGTTGAGGGATTCTTCCTGCTTGTTCAGGTTCTTCTCACCATGCTGACTCTCTGCGACACGTTGCAGCAAAGACTCCATGTCGAGATTTGGCAACACCCTGTTCTGCTTAGGTGTGCGAAAC
>CAZUID010000093.1:0-1553 GCA_964620985.1 uncultured Candidatus Saccharibacteria bacterium
ATTCCCCTCTTTGCTTATCTTTATTGTTTAGAAAATATTCCAACACCTCTCCTGGCGTGCCTGTTTTAAATTCTTCATAAATTTTCGTAAGCTCCCGTGCAGTACAAACCTTTTTCTCTGGGCAAAATTTCACAAGTGATTCTAGAGTCTTTAGTATTCTATGTGGTGATTCATAGAACACCATCGTGCGCTCCGAAGATGCTATTTCTTTAAAGAGTGTTTCTCTCCCCTTTTTGTGAGGTAAAAATCCTAAGAAAGTAAATTCATGGGTTGGCAATCCTGACGCTGACAGCGCAGCGATAACCGCTGAGGCACCAGGTACTGGCATGACTTCAACGTCACCGCCAAATTCTTCTCTTATTTTTGAAACAAGCATCGCACCAGGATCAGATATTGTCGGAGTACCCGCGTCAGACACCAACGCCAAGTCCTTGCCCTCCCTTATTAGGTCAAAAATTTTATCTGTCTTTGACAGCTTACTCTGAGCATGATAACTCATTGTTTCTTTCTTGATGTTATATTTATCTAGAAGTTTTTTTGTCTCGCGAGTATCTTCGCACAAAATAACGTCAACATTTTTAAGTGTTTCAATAGCCCTAAAAGTTATATCTCCTAGGTTTCCTATCGGCGTCGCAACGACATAGAATTTAGACATTTTATTTCCTATACTTTTTAGTTCTCCATTTGTCTGCAACTTTTACTCGAGTTAGTGATCTTTCTAGTTCCGTAGCGAAGTGTTCGAAGTCTACAACTTCTTTATTTTCCATTTGCTTGCGAAGTTCTTCTGCGCGAGCTTTAGCTTGAACTATTTTCTCATCAGAAAGTTCATGCATGTGTTCTGCAAAGTCAGCTAAAATAGCGACCTCTGTAGTCTCAGCATTTTTCTTAATCTCGAGAAAACCACCCGAAATAGCCATAGGAATAGACTCTCCTAAAGCTACTGCGACCACATCACCCGAAGCAACCTCTGCTATAAGCGGTATATGGTCCGGTAGAACGGTTATTTCACCCTTAGTTGTGGGTATGGTCACTTGATCAACCCAATCCTCAAGGATAAGCCGTTCTGGGGTTACTATTTTTAATTTCAATTTTTTAGTCATATTTTACAAAACACCCTTCATGTAGAAATCATTTTCAGGTTTATCGTCGTGCTTACCGTCTAATATTTCTCTGAAGCATCGGATTGTTTCTGTCAGAGGAACATACTGACCCTTGGCACCAGTGAACTGCTCCGCAACGAAGAAAGGCTGAGAAAGGAATTTTTGAATTTTACGAGCGCGTGCCACAAGCTCCTTGTCTGCATCAGATAGTTCTTCCATTCCAAGAATTGCGATGATGTCTTGCAAGTCCTTGTAGCGTTGCAAAACTCTCTGAACTTCACGAGCAACTTGGTAGTGTTCTTTACCCACAATGTTAGGGTCAAGAATTGTCGAAGAAGAGTCTAGTGGGTCAACTGCAGGATAAATACCGATTTCAGAAAGTGAACGGTTAAGCACCACAGTAGAGTCTAGGTGAGCGAATGTGTTTGCAGGCGCTGGGTCGGTCAAGTCGTC